>CAZFIO010000061.1:0-11993 GCA_964519585.1 uncultured Tissierellaceae bacterium | reverse complement strand
CTTGGCTATGCCTATGATGAAAAGTGGGGTTACTTGACCTCTTGCCCTACCAATGTAGGAACTGGGCTTAGGGCTTCTGTTATGCTTCATCTACCCTGTATAACTATGACTAGAAATATAAATACTGTTATAGAAGGTTTGAGAAAGATGGGACTCACAGCTAGGGGTCTCTATGGAGAAGGTTCTGAAGCCCTGGGTCAGCTCTATCAGATATCCAACCAAACTACTTTGGGGGAATCTGAGGAGGAGGTAATTAATAAGCTTAGTAAGGTTATAAATCAAATCATAACCAGGGAAAGAGGGACTAGGAATCATTTAAAGGAAAACAGGCTTACAGAATTGGAGGATAAGGTTTTTAGGTCCTATGGGATACTTCAAAATTCTAGGATTTTAAGCTCCAAGGAAGCTATGGAACATTTATCAAATGTAAGATTGGGTTGGATTATGGGTATGATTTATAATGATAAACTTAGAGATACCTTGAAACTAATGCTAGATATTCAACCTGCAAAGATCCAAGAAAAGTTTGGTGAAGATATGTCCAGCAGGAAGAGGGATATTGAAAGAGCAAAACTAATTAGAGATTATATAAAGGATATGGAGTGATAGTATGGCTATGTTTGGAAGATTTACTGAAAAAGCACAAAGGGCTATAGTCTTGGCCCAGGAGGAAGCAAAACTTCTCAACCATAATTATGTAGGAACTGAACATATATTATTGGGCCTTATAGCTGAGGATACTGGTGTTGCAGCTGTGGCTATGAAGGAAATGGGAGTTAGCACAGAAAAGGCTAGGGAAGAAGTTGAAAAGGCTGTGGGCAAGGGGACAGAGGCACCGGAAATGCTTGGCTTTACCCCAAGAACAAAAAGAATATTTGAGTTAAGCTTTATGCAGGCTAGGAATTTGGGTCACAATTATGTGGGGACTGAGCATATCCTACTGGGGCTTCTAGCTGAAGGAGAAGGCGTAGCGGTTTTGCTCCTAAAAAGACTAGGAGTTGACATAAAGAACTTGGCAGAGAAGGTAGTGGGTATGATATCCGACTCAACATCTAAGCCAAGTCCTGGCCAGGCTAGGGCAAAAAAAGGAGGATCCAGTCTAGAAAAATATAGTATGGATTTAAACAAATTGGCTGAAGAGGGTGGAATTGACCCAGTAATAGGAAGAAGTAAGGAGATTGAAAGGGTTGTACAAATACTCAGCAGAAGGACTAAAAACAATCCAGTCCTAATCGGGGAGCCGGGTGTAGGTAAAACTGCCATAGCAGAAGGCTTGGCCCAAAAAATAATTGAAGGCAATATACCTGAGATTATTAAGGACAAAAGGATAGTCACCCTTGATTTGCCTGGAATGATAGCTGGGGCAAAGTATAGGGGAGAATTTGAAGAAAGACTTAAGTCTGTGATGAATGAACTTATAGAATCAAAGGATGTAATCCTATTTATAGATGAGCTTCATACCATTATTGGGGCAGGGGCTGCTGAAGGTTCTGTAGATGCTTCCAACATCTTAAAACCAGTCCTAGCTAGGGGAGACCTGCAAATGATTGGGGCAACTACCATAGATGAATACAGGAAGCACATAGAAAAGGATGCTGCTTTTGAAAGAAGGCTGCAACCAATCATGGTGGAAGAACCAAATGTAGAAGACACCATCAAGATATTAAAAGGACTTAGGGATAAGTATGAAGCCCACCATGGAGTGAAGATTACAGATGAAGCCTTGGAGGCTGCTGCGGAGTTATCCCATAGATATATTTCTGATAGGTTTTTACCTGATAAGGCAATTGACTTAATAGATGAAGCTGCATCTATGATAAGGGTCAATGCCTATATAGCACCTAATGATGTGAAGGATCTTGAAGAAAAGCTGGTGGAATTACAAAAAGAAAAGGAAGAGGCTATAAATACTCAAAACTATGAAAAGGCAGCCAAAATTCGAGATAGTGAAATTGAGATTAAAAAGGAACTAGAAGAAAATCAGGCTCAGTGGGAGCAAAAAACCCAAAGGGATGAAATGGTAGTAAACTTTGAAGAAATTGCAAAAATAGTTTCTGATTGGACAGGTGTACCTGTAAGCAAGATGACTGAGGAAGAGTCCAAGAGACTTATGAACTTGGAGGAAGAGTTGCACAAGAAGGTAGTAGGTCAGGAACAGGCAGTAAAGGCTATATCAAACTCTGTAAGAAGGGCCAGGGTAGGGCTTAAGGACCCAAGTAAGCCTGTAGGTAGTTTTATATTTGTAGGGCCTACTGGTGTCGGTAAAACCTATTTGGCCAAGGCTCTGTCAGGATCTCTATTTGGTGATGAGGATTCTATGATAAGGATTGACATGAGTGAGTATATGGAAAAACACTCTGTGTCTAGGCTGGTTGGTTCTCCTCCAGGCTATGTAGGCTATGATGAGGGTGGACAATTAACAGAGGCTGTTCGTAGGAAGCCTTATTCAGTTATACTCTTTGACGAAATTGAGAAGGCCCATCCTGATGTTTTCAATATGCTCTTACAAATCTTGGATGATGGTAGGTTGACTGATTCCAAGGGCAGGACTGTAGATTTTAAAAATACAGTAATTATCATGACATCAAATGTGGGGGCAACTTCTATAAGGAAGCAAAATGTACTTGGTTTTGCAACTTCATCAGGAGATGCAGACTTGGATGAATACGAAAAAATGAAGGAAACAATTACTGAAGAGCTTAAAAAGACCTTTAGGCCAGAGTTTCTCAACCGTTTGGATGAGGTAATAGTTTTCCACTCACTTAAAGAGGACCAGGTTAGGGATATAGTTGATATAATGGTAAATGACTTAGAAGAAAGAATGAAAAAACTAGAGATTACCATTGAAGTTTCTGAGGCCACAAGGGACCATATATCCAAGCAAGGTTTTGATCCAGTTTATGGGGCTAGGCCCTTGGAAAGAACCATTAGAAGGATGATAGAGGATCAGCTGGCTGAGGAAATTTTAAGGGGAAATTTATCTAAAGAGGATAAAATAATCATAGACCTTAAGGATGAAAAATTAGTATTTAATAAGGGCCTGTAAAACACAGGTCCTACATAGAGGTGAAGAGATGAAGACCAAGACCCTATATATATGTAGCAAGTGTAATTATGAATCCATAGCATATTTTGGCAAGTGCCCAGAATGTAGCTCATGGAATTCATTGGTTGAAACCAAGATAGTGGAAAGCAAATCAAACAAGATATCTTCTAGAAGGATATTTGAAAAGAAAGAATTAAAAAGATTAGAAGATATAAAATCTACCAATAGCCACAGGATAGTAACCTCTATCAATGAGTTTAATAGGGTTATGGGCGGGGGGATTATAAAGGACTCAGTGACTATTCTTTCTGCAAAGCCAGGGGCTGGGAAATCAACCCTACTTTTACAGGTGGCCAATGACCTGGGAAACTTGGGATACAAGGTTCTTTATGCTTCAGGAGAAGAATCAGAATCTCAAATCAAAACCAGGGCAGATAGGATACTGAAGGAAATAAATAAAAATATGTGGGTAATATCTGACAACAGTATGGATAATGTTTTGGAATATATAGAGGAAGTGGATCCAGATTTTATTATTATAGATAGTATACAGACCTTTACCCTGGATGCCTTTCCTTCTTCAAGGGCAGGATCGCCTACCCAAACTATGGAGTGTGCCTATGAACTGGTAAAAAGAGCCAAGAATCCAGAAAAACCTAGAGCCGTTTTTCTTGTGGGGCAAATGACTAAGGAAGATGAGCTGGCAGGTGTACGAGCCTTGGAGCATCTGGTTGATACTGTGCTTATTATAGAAGGAGAAAGTGGGGAGGAACTCAGGTCCCTACTTACTACAAAAAATAGGTATGGGTCTACAGGAGAAATGGGATTTTTCAATATGACAGAAACAGGGATGGAGTCTATAGACAACCCTTCAGAATATTTTACCAGCAAGAGGGAAGAAGGGGACATAGTTTCCGGTAGCGCCCTTACTGTGGTTCGTGAAGGGACAAGGCCTATAATCCTAGAGATTGAATCCTTGGTTTCCCCTTCCTTTACACCCTATCCCTCTAGGATTGGGGAAAGTATGAGAAGGGAGCAATTAAACACCCTAGTATCAATCTTGGAGCAAAGAGGTGGTATAAGGCTCTATGATAAAAATGTGGTTATAAAAACCACAGGGGGAATAAAACTTTCAGAACAGGCCTCTAATTTGGCTGTAATTATGAGTATAGCTTCATCTGTATACCAGGTGGGCCTTCCCAATGATGGTGTTTTCATAGCCGATGTGGGCTTAACAGGGGAATTGAAAAAGGTGCCCTCCTTGGATGCAAGGTTAAGGGAGTTGGATAGGATGGGGTTTAAAAAGGCCTACCTAGCCCCTGGAAGCATAAGGGGAAATAAATATAAAAACCTAGAAACTATAGAAGTAAAAACCCTAAAAGACCTAATAAAAAGATGCTTTAAATAAAATACAGGTTAAGGCAAGCCTTAACCTGTATCTATCTTAAACTATAAATCCCCAGAGTATTATTTTTATCATATTCCTTGGCCAATATATCCACCAGATCTAAATCCAATGTATTGCATAAGGAAGCTAAATAAAATAAATAATTACCTATTTCACTATCTATAACCTCTTTACAAGAAGGGCAAAGTTTTCCGTGAACATGATTTTCCATTTTGTTTGGCAAATCACCATAGGATTCCCCACTGAAATCTTGCTTACTAGCATCTATTGTTATACAGCCACAGTTAGTTACAGATTTTACCACAGCCCTATTGATACGAGAGTTATATTCCTGCATCTTTGATATTATATCTAAAATACTCTTATGCCTGACTAAAAATTGGGATACTTGATTTTGAAAATCTTCACATACTAAGTTTTTTTCAAAAGTTTTATTATTGTCCATACTATCCTCCCAGTAATCTTCTATGATTTAATTATACTTATAGGGACAAGTAGTTGTCAAATAATTCTAATAAATATTTTTCTGTTTTAATTATTGACACAATTTAACCTTTTGTGATAAAATGATAGCTTTACAACTTCTAGGCCTTATTGTATAATATAAGATGGAGTTATAATAGGGAGGTTGTAGAATGTTTAATATAGGTGATAAAATCGTATATCCAATGCACGGGGCTGGAGTTATAGAAAATATCGAAGTAAAAGAAATTCTTGATGAAAAAAGATCTTACTTTATAATGAAAATGCCTATAGGTGACATGAAGGTAATGGTTCCGGTGGATAAAATTGAAGAAGTAGGAATCAGGGAAATTATAGACAAGTCTGAGATGGAAGATGTAATTACAATTTTAAAGGGCGACAGGGGAAAAATGCCACAAAATTGGAACAGAAGATTCAGGGCTAATATGGATAGGATTAAATCTGGTGATATTTATGAAATAGCCGCTGTAGTAAGAAACCTAATGCTTCTTGACCAGGAAAAAGGACTTTCTACTGGGGAAAGAAAAATGCTCAATGATGCTAAGCAAATGTTGGTTTCTGAAATGGTATTGGTTTGTGATCTAACAATTGAAGAAACTGAAAACCTAGTTGCAGAGTCTGTAAATACTCTTGAAGATGAGAAGGTTGAAGAATAAAACTATTATTTTATAAGAAATATTCTTATATACTTATATTTTTTTGTTTTTTGGCAATAAATAAGAATAGGAGGTGATATTATGGTGCAGAAAATAATGAGGTTTGTAATAGGAATTGTTGGGATATTGTTAGGACTTGGTATTTCTGCTATATTAAAATCCCTAGGCATTATCAATCTGGCTAACCAAGGATGGCAGGGATATGCAGTTGAACTAAGTTTTTCTTTATTAATTGGAATTATATTCTTTTTATTTTCTTATAAAATATTATCAAGTAGTAAAAAACTTATGCAAATCATTGAAAACGAGATACAAAAGCTACCTTTTTATGATATTGCTCTAGGTTCTGTAGGACTAATAGTTGGTCTACTAATTGCTAATCTTGTTAGTAAGCCCTTGGATAATTTCCATATCCCATCCCTAAGGCTTATAGGCCAGTTGATAATATATGGGGTACTGGGTTATTTAGGAATGAGGATACCTACGAAAAAAAGAGAAGATATACAAACTGCCATAGGCAATTCCGGTATTGGTAGGAAAACCGGTAAGGAAAGGACAAAAACTAATAGGGACTCATGCCCTAAAATCTTGGATACTAGTGTAATTATAGACGGAAGAATTGCAGATATATGCAAAACAGGCTTTATAGAAGGTCCTCTTGTAATTCCCGAGTTTGTTCTAGAGGAATTACAGCATATAGCTGATTCATCAGATGGTCTGAAAAGAAATAGGGGTAGAAGGGGCCTAGATATACTAAACAAGATCCAAAAAGAGCTGGACATAGAAATTATAATTCATGACAAGAAATTTGAAGATGTACAGGAAGTGGATTCTAAGCTTCTCAAGTTAACCCAATTATTAAAAGGTAAAATAATTACAAATGACTATAATTTAAACAAGGTAGCCGAAGTTCAAAGAATTGAAGTGCTAAATATAAATGAGCTGGCAAATGCAATAAAGCCTGTAGTTCTGCCTGGTGAGGAAATGGTTGTATTTGTTGTAAAAGATGGTAAGGAATCAGGCCAAGGTTTAGCTTACCTAGATGATGGTACAATGATTGTAGTGGAGTCTGGTAGAAAGTTCATAGGCGAAACAATTGATGTAATAGTTACATCTGTATTGCAAACATCTGCTGGTAGGATGATATTTGCCAAACCCAAGTCTATGGCTGATAAGGCTGTATAAGACCCTTTTTAGGGTCTTTTTTTAAAGCATAGAATAAATTTGAAAGAATATAATAATCCAGGACTAAAGACATAGCTGGATATATCCTATTAGCTTAATTTAACCTATCTATAGGTAAAAATTTGTTTTCTAGGAAAAATAATTTTGTTATACTATAAAATAATGCTATAATAATAAATGATTAAATTTTTATTGTAGTTGAAATAAGGGGTGAGGTTATGTATCAAGATTACTTTGTATCTGTAATAGTTGCAGCTGCTGGCATGAGTAACAGGATGGGTAGCAGGATAAACAAGCAGTTTATAGCTATTGATAATAAGCCAATATTGGCACACACTTTGGATAAATTTGAAAGATCTCCCTATATAGATGAAATAATATTGGTTGCTAAGGAAGAAGAGGTTGAATATTGCAGAAAAGAAATTGTAAGAAGATATAGGTTTAAAAAGGTAGCTAAAATCATCAGGGGGGGTAAGGAAAGGCAGGATTCAATTTACAATGGTCTTATGGCCTTGAATGAGAGAACTGATATAGTCCTAACCCATGATGGTGCTAGACCCTTTGTTAGACTTAAAAATATAGAAGATGGGGTAAAAGGTGTTCTAGAATATGGGGCCTGTGTAATTGGTGTGCCTGTCAAAGATACCATAAAGGTATGCAATGAAACAAATAGTATCCACCATACCCCAAAAAGAAGCATGTTATGGGCAGCTCAAACTCCCCAATGTTTTTGGCTGGATTTATTGATGGAGGGTTACCAACATGCTATAAAAGAAGGAATAGTAGGTACTGATGATAGTTCCTTAGTTGAGAAGGTAGGTCATGAGGTAAAGATGATTATGGGTAATTATGACAATATAAAGATTACAACCCCCGAAGATTTAATTATAGGAGAGTTGCTTATCAAGAATAATACTGGTGTCCTAAAAAATATGAGATACTTATAAAAGGTGATAAAGTGAGAATAGGATTCGGATATGATGTTCATAAACTTATAGAGGACAGGAATTTGATTATAGGTGGGGTTCATATACCCTATGAAAAGGGTCTCTTGGGTCATTCAGATGCTGATGTACTAGTCCATACTATTATGGATTCTATTTTAGGTGCCCTAGCTCTAGGGGATATAGGTAAGCATTTTCCAGATACAGACCCACAATACAAGGATATCTCTAGTATAAGGCTACTGGAAAAGGTATACAAGCTTATGGTAGAGAAGTCCTATAGAATTGGGAATATTGATGTAACTATTGCTGCAGAAAGGCCTAAACTTGCTCCCTATATTGAGAATATGAGAGAAAACATAAGTAAAAGTTTAAATACTTCCATAGACAATATAAATATTAAGGCAACTACCACTGAAGAATTAGGTTTTGTAGGACGAAAAGAAGGGATTTCAGCTTATGGTGTATGCCTATTGGATAAAATATAAGAAAATTTAAAGATTTACCATACACAATCACTTAAATGAGGAGAGATTTTATGAGAATGTCAAAGATGTATATGCCCACCTTGAAGGAAAATCCAGCTGAAGCAGAGATAGCTAGCCACAAACTGCTATTAAGGGCTGGAATGATTAGGCAACTGGTAAGTGGTGTATATTCCTATTTGCCACTTGGTTTTAGGGCCATAAAAAAGGTAGAGCAGGTAGTAAGGGAGGAAATGGATAAGGCTGGGTCTCAGGAACTACTAATGTCAGCAATCCAACCAAGAGAGCTTTGGGAGGCTACAGGTAGATGGGAAAACTTTGGTCCAGAAATGTGGAAACTAACTGATAGGCACAATAGAGAGTTCTGCCTTGGACCAACCCATGAAGAGTACTTTACCAATCTAATAAGAAATGAAATCAAATCTTATAAACAACTACCCTTGAATTTATATCAAATTCAAACCAAGTACAGAGATGAAAAAAGACCAAGGTTTGGGCTTATGAGGGGTAGGGAGTTTATAATGAAGGATGCCTATAGTTTTGATATAGATGATGAAGCTATGGTTGAAGCTTACGATAATATGTGGCAAGCCTACGACAATGTATTTACCAGACTCGGGCTGAAATATAAGGTTGTTCAAGGGGATACAGGTGCCATGGGTGGAAAGGTATCCCATGAATTTATGGCCATGTCAGATGCAGGTGAAGGCTTGATAGCTTATTGTGAACATTGTGACTATGCTGCAACGGATGAAAAGGCTAAGGTTATCTACAAGCTAGGGGAAGAAAAAGATGAACTAGATTTGCAAAAGGTATTTACTCCAGATGTAACTACAATTGAAGATTTGGTGGAATTTTTCAGTATAGAAGAATCCAAGTTTGCCAAGGCAATAGTATATAATTATCAAGGGAAGGGCATAGTTGTCATAATCCCAGGAGATAGGGAACTAAATGAAGTAAAATTAAACAATTACTTAGGAATAGGATCTCATGAAATAGAAATGGCTGACGAGGACCTAATATTGGATATAAGTGGTGCCAACAAAGGCTTTACTGGACCAATAGGTTTAAAAGAGGGCACAAAGGTAATAATAGATTCTAGAATTACAAAAATGAAAAACCTAGTAATAGGTGGTAATGAAAAAGACTTTCACATAAAGAATGCTAACTATGGTAGAGACTTTACTGGGGAAGTAGTTGAAGATTTACTTATGGTTAGGAAGGGAGATATATGTCCCCAGTGCGGAGAGGTTCTTTCCATGGATAGAGGAATAGAAGTAGGGAATATCTTCCAACTAGGCAAAAAATATTCAGAGGGCTTAAATGCAAAGTTCCTAGATGAAGGTGGGAAGGAACAATATTTTGTAATGGGGTCCTATGGTATAGGTGTAACTAGAACAGTATCAGCCATAGTGGAGCAAAACCATGACGAGAATGGTATCATCTGGCCACTAAACACAGCCCCCTACCATATAATCATTTCTGTTATGAATGTAAAAAAAGAAGAACAATTAGAGCTAGGGGAAAAACTATATAAGGATCTAATATCTTCCGGTCTTGAAGTATTGCTGGATGATAGGAATGAAAGGGCTGGAATTAAGTTCAATGATAGGGACCTGATAGGTATACCAATCAGAATAACTGTTGGGAAGATGGCATCTGAATCCATAGTGGAATACTCCTTAAGGAAATCACCAGAAAAAGAAGAGCTCCATGTAGACAAGGTGAGGGATATGATTATGAAGGAGTTTGAAAAGGAAGGTTTAAAGATATAAGCAAATGTTACAAATTATTAACAAATGATTTTTTGTTTTTTAAAGGAATATTAACCCATATTGTAGAATAATAATTAACCGACCTAAGAAATGATTATAATAGGAGGGAAGTTTTTATAATATGGAGGATAAATTATTTGACTTATGCAATGAAATGGTAGAAATTCTGAAAAACTTAAAGGAAAATCATGCTATAAGTGGTGAAGAGCTGGAGACACATTTGCAAAATAAGTTATCTTTCTTGAGACATAATAAAAGAAACGAAGATGAATTAAAACATTGACGGAGGTGTAGTTGTTGAGTGAGTTTAGATTAAGATTTGCCCCAAGTCCTACAGGCTATTTGCACATAGGCGGTTTAAGGACAGCCCTATATAATTATTTGTTTGCACAGAAAAGTGGGGGTAAATTCATATTAAGAATTGAGGACACTGATCAGACTAGGTTTGTTGAGGGTGCCATAGAGAACCTTATTGATTCTCTGGAATGGTCTGGAGTAAGTTATGATGAGGGTGTATTTATAGAAGATGGAAAAGTAGTACAGAAAGGGGATTATGGACCCTATATACAGTCTGAGAGGCTAGATATATATAAGAAGTATGTGGACCAACTGGTTGAATCAGGCCATGCCTACTATTGTTTTTGTTCCAGGGAAAGATTGGAAACAGTTAGGGAAGAGCAAAAAATAAAGGGTATGATACCCAAATACGATGGATTTTGTAGAAGCGTTTCACTTGAAGAAGCCAAGGAAAGAGTGGCTAATGGTGAAGAACATGTGGTAAGACTAAAGTTACCCCATAACAGGGATATAGAATTCAATGATTTAGTAAGGGGAAGTATTGTTATAAATACCAATGATATAGATGACCAGGTTTTATTGAAATCTGATGGATATCCAACCTATCATATGGCAGTAGTTGTGGATGACCACTTAATGAAAATTACCCATATAGTTAGGGGGGAGGAATGGCTACCTTCTACTCCTAAGCATGTATACCTATATGAAGTTTTTGGTTGGGAAAAACCAATCTATGTTCATCTGCCAACTGTCCTTAACAAGGATAGAAAAAAGCTGAGTAAAAGGCATGGGGATGTTGCAGTAGATGACTTTATAGGAAAGGGATACTTGCCTGAGGCCCTGGTAAACTATTTAGCCCTAGTAGGCTGGAGCCCTGAAGATAATGAGGAAATCCTATCTATGGAAGATATGATAAATAAGTTTTCCTTTGAAAGGGTATCCAAAACAGGGGGTATCTTTGATAGGGATAAGCTTGATTGGGTAAATGGCCACTATATAAGGGCAGCTTCAATTGAAAAGATTACTGATCTTTCTATACCCTACCTAATAGAAGCTGGACTAATAGATGAAGACTTTGCCAACTCTCAAAGGGACTGGTTAGAAATATTGGTGGAGATAGTAAGGGAAGGTCTAGCAAATATTTCTGAAGTTGTAGAAAAGACAGAATTTATGTTTAAGAATGAAGTCCAGGTAGAAAATGATGAGGCTCTAGAAATGCTTAAGAGTGAAAGTATACATGAACTTTTGGATGGAATAAAAGAAGAACTTAAGTCTGTAGAACAAATAGATGAAGAGTATGCAAATGGGTTTATGAAACTTATTCAGAAATCCACAGGTATTAAGGGAAAAAACCTCTTTATGCCAAGCAGGGTAGCTCTCACAGGCAGCCTACACGGCCCAGAATTCGCCAAGATAATTTATTTGTTAGGAAAAGAAAATATTTTGGCAAGAGTTGATTATGTAGAGAAGAATTATATATAGAATTTCAAGAAGTTAAAAGTTAATGAACATTGCTAGGGGGATAGTGTTCATTTTCTTTTATTTTTTGGGTCAATCAATGGTTTTATATGTGTAGGGGGAGGTTTATATGCCACCATGTTAAGACGCATAAGGAATTGTAATTGGCATGTAGGGGCTAGTTTAGCTGGCCGTTGGTGAACAATAGGAGAATTAAACGAAACAGTGAATAGTTAATAGTGAACAGTGAACAATG
>CAZFIO010000060.1:0-12011 GCA_964519585.1 uncultured Tissierellaceae bacterium | reverse complement strand
TTTCTTGGTTGCCTAATTTTATTTAATAGGAAAGTAGGACTTTCCTATTAAAAAATAAAAAAATTTCCCCTTTTTAAGAGGAAATTTTAATAATCTAGATTTACCAGCCCCGACTTACCAGCAGCCACTGCTAAACTTGTGCGGCTGGTAAAACCAGTTTTCTCTAACATATTTTGTATATGATTTCTTACAGTGATTGCCGACAGGCCCAGTCTCTCTGCAATTTCAGCATTAGTATCCCCGCTGGTTAGCTCCCTTAGAACATCCAGCTCCCTAGATGTAAATTCCGTACTTAGGGCAAAGCCTATATACATTTCTGGACTGCTATCAGGATAGATTGACTCTCCAGCCATAGTCCTATCCATTATCTCCAAAATCTCCAGCTCCTTGACAGTCTTATACCAAAAACTATCTATCTGGCCCAACCTAGCCCTATCTATAAAGCCACATTCAGGTTGGCTAGTTATGATTATGATCTTTATTTCTGGCATATTTTTTTTAATCTTTCCAGCCACATCCAATCCACTTGCCCCTAGGTCAGTACATATGTCCATAAGAATTAAATCCACATGGTTGGCTGAGCAGTAGGCTTCAGCATATATGGCACTCTCCAGGGTATGGACCAGCTTGTAGCGGGGATGATTCTGCAAAAACATGGTAAAAAGTTGAATTGCTAGTGGATCATTTTCAACGATTAAAACCCTAATCAAGCTCCTCAGCCCCTTTCTTAGGTAGAAGAAGCATAAGGTTAAACCTAGGTCTGTGGCTTATCTCCATACTACCTCCTATAGCTTCGACCCTGCTTCTAATGCTAGTTAATCCCCCACCTTCTACAATTTCTGTCCTTGGTAATATACCATTGTTGGAAAAATTGACCCTATAAAAAGCAGCCTCCTCCTCCATATCCAGTTGAATCTCTGTTGCATAGGCATGGCGGACAGAATTGGTTAAACATTCTCCTGCTGTAAGAAGAATTAGTTTAATCAGTTTATCTTCACTTGGCAGGTCTCCTCTGGTTTCCACAGCTATACCTATAGCTTCAGCGGTGGAAATAAAGTTATCAAGAGCCCTAGCCTTTTCTTCCTGCCTAACCCCCTTAAGAATAGAAGTATTTTTCCTCCATATGTCTATTGTTTCCCTTGTTTTAGGATTCTCTTGCTTATAGGGTAATTCCCTCCTGAAAAACTGTCTTATGGCTAAAATAGCATAGCCCAGTTCATCGTGGATCCTCATTTTTGCTGCAAACCTTTCTTCCTTGGCCTTGATTTCTATTACATCCCTGCTGTATTGTCTAAGTCTTTCAGCCATTTCCTCCAAGGATTTATTATCCCTTTCTAGATCCAGCCTTAGGGAGTTAAGATGGCTAGTATCTACTGCCATAATTTCTACTATATCTTTATCCTCAAGCTGGATATTTCTACGGGAAAAACTCCAGGTCCTACCACTGGACATACTTATATTGGGTTTAGATGATTGACCCCACCTCTGACTTCCATCCCTTAGCTCTCCTTGAATCAAGTTGTTCCAGAAAACTTCTGCATTTTGCAGGGCCTCCCCAGTTAACTTATGGCAAAGTTTATCAATCTGCCAGTTACTTAGTATAACCACCCCATTGGGATAGGATAGGGAAAGACCCAAATGAAGGTTATCTATACCCTCTTTGATAGAGGCTTTTGAAATTATGGTTTCCTTATAGGCCCTTATCTGATTTAGTTTCACTATAGCCCTATAGTAGCCAAGGATAAGAAGGGCCAGGTAAGACCATAGGGGTAGGTCAGCTAGGACTTTTGTTAGCCTATAATTATCTAAATTATGATTTATCTCATAGGTAAAACTAGAAAAGATTACTATAAGAACAAAATATATCAACATTGTGAAAAAAGCCCTAAGACTTAGGCCCCAGTGTTTAATCCTTATGGAGGCAAAGGCCATAATATGCCCATTGATAATAAGCAAAGCTAGGAATAAAAAAGGAATAAGGATTTGATAGTATTCATGCAGGTCTCTATAACTAAGCATTGGGGACCACCATCCTTCCTAACTCAATACTAATATAGGAGGAATCTTCCTCAAACTTCTCTTCTACAAGGGCCCCTAAGGACCCTAATTCTTCTAAGTGTTTAAGGTCTGCAAGTTCTATAGGCGCATCCAACTGGCCCATAACCATTTTTAACCTAATCTCTCCCTTAAGAATCCTTAGGTTGACTAGGAGGGATTTCATACTTGGCAGACCCAGCTCAAGAAGTTCCTGAAATATATCATAGATCAAAAGGCACTGTCTTGTAGCCACCGGACTTTCACATCGCCTTTGGAAGAAGGTATCTATACCGCACTCGGAAACAAATTCTAAGGATTCCCTGAAGCAATACTCTATTTCCTTCCCATATAGACTGGGGGAATCTTCACTTAAGATTATTAGGTTGGCCCGACGTTTTATGTAGACTCCTAGTATACCAAACCATTTTAACTTTTCCTCATCCTTCATAGATTTGTCAGCTTCCTCCAAGAGCAAATCTTCTATGATCTGTAGTTTAGGATCAATATCTTCCAGAATCCTTGAATAAATTCTTTCCTTTTCCTCAACTGTTACCAGCCTCTCCTTTAAATCTATCTCAGCCTGGAGTAGTTCATTGCCCTCTAGTAGGGACTCACCTATTTCCTTTAACTTTCCTAAAATTTGGTTTATTTCAGAGATATCCTCCAACCATACCATATGACCTCCAGTAATAGGTAGGCTAGATACCTGAGTATTTTCATCAAGGTAGACAGAGCCCTTCTCTGCTGCTTGAAGGATTTCCTTATCCAGCAGCCTGGCTGTAGAAGATTTGAAGTGGACCTGGTAGTCCTTGTCAAGAATTAGGCCTGCAAGGTTTGAAGCATAGAAAAGCTCACTATAGTGTTTGTTGGTCCGAATAAGACCCGAATAAATACAGGACTCAAAAATAGAGATAATTAAAAGACATAGGACTATGGTCATATCGTTGGCGAAACCCCTTATAAGAGAAAACCAAAAAACATAAATAAAAGTATAGACAATAGCAGCTAAAAGAGGAAGAAATGGGAGCCAGATAATCTTATTAGACCTAGGCACCTTGCTTTTTGTAAGCATTACAATTAGGCCCGTAAGAGCACATATAATAAGCCAGGCAAAAACAATCCAAAAACCAATCTGATGGCTATAGCTTATATTATTTCGTAGGGAACCAGACCCAAATTTAAAAACCAGTTCATGAAGGTCGTTGGTAAGGACTAGGATGATAAGAGATATAGTAGGTAGATAAAGTAAGCCTGTAGCCTTAGGTAGTCGATAATCTTCAGGTTTTCCCAAGGATAGGGTTATAAATAAGCTCATAAGAATGATAAGTAATTCCGGGATGTAGTAGCCATACCAGAGGTACCTAAAGAAGTTTGAACCATCAAGGACAAAAAAATACTTAGTACTCCTAAATCCTAACCATAAGACCATAAGCAGGGCAATAACAGTCAAGTAAGCCTTGACCTGTTTTTGCATAACCCGTCTACGTATGGACAGGCCCCAGGATATAAAAAGACCAAAATAAATAAGGCTCCTTAGGATGGCAGTCCCTCTACTTATATAGATAGAGCCTACCCTTTGTGAAATCTGATTCAAGGAAAATGCCAGTATAATCGTTAAAACAATAAGGATATTTGGATTGTAACTTTTCTTTTTAAGTCCTTCATCAAGAGAAATATCTAAGAAGTCATTCACCAGTCCCCCTCCCCTTTAAGGAATGCTATGGCTATATTATACCATATTTTACTAGATAGGGACAAACAGGGGGACGGTTCTCCGTTTGAGTCCCCTTCCCTAGCTTATATATCCTATGAACTGTCATACCAGTAAGCCTTGACAACTGCCTAAGGGAAACCCCATCTTTAGCCATAAGAAATCCCAGTATCTCATCTTGAACTTCCTTCTCTTCATTTTGTAAACTTATTAAATCAATCTTATATCTTTGCAAGACTAGGTCTATAAGATTTCTATCTGACAAGGTCTTATTGTCTTCATTAATATCCAGGCAAGAATCCTCATTTAGTTCATTATGAAAGTCAATAAATCTTTCCATAGCCTTGGACCTTGTCCCTGAAAATATATCCAAACCAAAGTCAGTATTTACTAAGCTAGCTTTATCTAAGTACTCACTATAGCTGGACCACCTATAGCTTTCTATATCCCTTACCAAATTTGCCTTTAGAGGATTTTGGTGTATGTATCTTAAAACAGTTAGAAAATATCCGTCATCCTCTACTGGCTCTGACTTAAATCTTCCTTGAAATAGGTGCCCACTTCTATCGTATTGCCAATTGAACCAAGAAACATAGCTAACCCCAATTCTTTTCATAGTATTTCCAATATCTTCGCTACCTTCCCTTACTAACAAATGGAGATGGTTTCCCATTAAACAATAGGCGTATACTTCAAGCCCAACCTTTTCCTGGCATTCCCTTAGACTATCTATATATCTTAGATGGTCTCTTTCTTCTATAAATATACTTTGCCTATTGATCCCCCTAACCATTATATGATAAATACCTGTAGAACTTTCTAGCCTACTTGTCCGTGCCATTTCATCACCTCAAGTATATAGTATATCATGGTTAAACTCTTGTCAAACAGAGAACCGTCCCCCTGTTTGTTTAGAATTCTACCAGGAGGGGTGAACCATCTTCACCACTGGTGGCAATATAAAACCATCTTGTCGTATTGGTTTCATCTATAAAAGAGATTCCTCTATGGGGAATTGCTCCCTGCTCCATCCAGGTTACAATGAAGGGTTTTTCAGGCATCAATTCCTCCAGCAAATACAATACTTTATTTTCTGAAAACACAACACTTGTTTCCTTCTCTTCATATCCGATTTCAATAAACTTAAAATCCTTTACTGCCACATTTGTTGTGATAACAATCTTTTGATAGCCGTCATCATCAAATTCAATAAATTCTTCATAAGAAGCGTATTTGCCTAAAAATTCTTCCCTCATAAAATCAACGCTTATTTCTACTTTTACTCTTCTTGGACTGGTGGGTTCCCTAGGGGTTGGAGGTGCTTCCATCCCGGAAACAGTAGGATCAGGTGGCTCTGGTATGACTGATGTTGATGGATTTGTACAACCGGTAAATAGCATTGCAAAAGTCGCTATAAAAAGCAATAAAGTCTTGGCTAGTTTCATAATAAACTCCTTTCCGCCACCCAAATGGGTGTCATAATTGAATTGTATTATCTAGTTTTTCTGATATTCCTTTATTTCTAGCAGAATAATCTTATCAATGAAATATTCTCAAACAGAGAACCGTCCCCATGTTTGTGTCGTCCCCATGTTTGTGTTTTAACTTTCAGGGAATTTGCCGCTAACTCCGCTACCGATTCTGACCCCATCACCAAAATCATCAAAGAAAACGCTCAAGGAAGCCCACTCATCATCATTAGAATACCAGTGATAGGCATCCGTATTAGGCCCCATTACTTCATGTTCACCTTCTACACCATCGAAATAAGTATCACTTACTTCTTCATAGGTCATTTCACTCATAGTCGTGTTTTCAAATTCAGTCTTGAGCCCTTCATAGATATCCTCTAACTCCGCCCGGCAGAATACTGATGATTTACTTTTACTGACTATGCCTACAATAGGACCCGTACCAGCATCTGAGTTGCCACTTCTGCTACAACCAACCACCAAAATCTTCGCTAATACCAAGACCATAACCAAAATAAAGCCTTTCAATAGTTCAATTTTACTCATATCAAATCACCTTTCCCCCAATAAGTCTTTTTTAACCACATAACAACACAGGCACCCCTCTTTTAAAATTGCTTTTCAAGTAAGAAAATATCTTTTACTATATCTTATTATAACCAACTAGATATTAAATGACATGGTACAAATGAACTAGAAGGATACAAAAAAACACCAGACTATGTCTTTATACTACAGATTAGCAATAGAAAAACCGGGCGGTCTTTTGGACTACCCGGCTTTGGTTGTGATTTTTGGTTTTGATGGTTTTATTTTGACATTCCTGCTACCTTTGTATTCAATAATGGTACGATTGTCAATTTAAGTTGATTTTATTAAATGCTTTTTTCATGCTATCAACTGCATTTGCCCAACTTATATCCGAGGCATAATCATTATTAGACCGATATCTTTCCCATAAATTTAATAGGATTCTCGATGACTCTATCGCTTGAATATAATCGAAACTGTTCTTTTTTATTTGGTCAAAACTTCCCCTATACTGAGATGTCTTTATGAATGCTTCTTTTAATAAGTATTCATTAAGCTCAGAGCCATGTAATTCCATGAGAATATAAATATCATAGTAATCACGCATCCTAGTAGTTGTCGTTCCCCTTGATAAAATTGTTTCAAGTTTTTCTGCAAATACTGTTTCTAAATTATAAGCCAATACTGAAATTGCTCTATCTTCTAGTAGCAATTTAAATTTATACTCAATAGCCCTAGGAGTTATTTTATCTCCAGTAGTTATATCTACCTTCATCATCTGTCTAGTCCTATCAAATAATGATTCAATGGAAACTCTTAATCCTGGATATTCAGCATCATCTCGTATATTCTCTATCTTAGATAACTTCATAAGAACACCATCATCTATTTGTATAGATAAGATTTCATTAAAAATCCCTTCTAGATTTTCAAGACTCAAAACCTGTCCTCTGATGGTAGCATCCATATCCATGGTAGAACGAGCGTCTATCCCAACAATTGTTGCAATTAGCATACCGCCTTTTAAGACAAACTGATGCCTATATTTTGATAATGAAATTCTTTCAAGTAATCGTTCCAGCATAAAGTTCCTTAAAAGGATTTCTGCATTAACGCCTTTTTCCTTTGAAAGATTTCTAATTAGGGCTTTTAATTGGGTAGATGTTTTCATAGGAGGACCTCCAAATAGGTTCGAAGAACTGACTCAATCCTTAATACCTTAGCATATTTCATTAATTTATTTAAATTCTTTTCTTTTTTCCTAACATACCTTTTAAGGGCATCATTCACAATTGTCGGGTCCTGATTATTTCTATCTCGCAAAATATCACAGATAGTTCTTTCCATATTATAGGTCCTTACTTCATTGCCAAAGGTAGTCTTTTTATTGCATCTACCTAGCTCAAACCATTCTTTTTTGATGGTATGGACAATTAAACCATCTTTTTTCAATCTAGTGGCATTGTAGCCCTGGGGCACTGTTACAACGTATTTTACTGGGTCTCTGTCTGTCAAATCATGGAGGTATAGTGCTGTTTCATGGGAATAAATCATTTTAGACCTTCTTAGCTGATGAAATAAAAGCTGATCCTCCCAAACATCCGGTGTGATATAAATTCCATACCCTACCCGTTCTAGTTGCCCCTCTTTAACTAATTCACCTAAATACTCACGATGAATATTATTTTCTTCAACTAAACTTGTAGTAATAATGCCATCATGTTTTTCAATAATTCCTTTTAATTTATTCCTTCCGGTCATCGTCTCACCCATTCTTGACATTCATGCTACTATTATATCCATTTATAGCACAATCGTCAAGATGTAGGGGTAATTATAATAATTTTCACACAGTTACCCGTCCCCTTGTGTTAAATTAAAAAATAAACCACACTAAAGATTTTATTCTCCAGTGTGGTTTTCCTTTGCTCCGCTTGAAGCTGTCACTAAGTTTTTATTCAATCCCTATGTGAAAGCTCCGAAGGGTGCTTTTTTGAGTTACTTTTGTTTTTTATTAATTGGACTATCCTTTAACCAAAATTCATAATAGGTAATGATGAAGTTTTCTTCTTCATTCATATAAAGAGGTTCTCCACTGGCATTCCATAATTCTAGAAGATTTCCTGAAATATCTGCATAATATCTGGCATGAATTTCTTCTGGGATTTCCTCCTTGCTAAGGGTGGAATCCAAATATAGGTCTAGGTAGATTATGGCTGGCTTTTCAAGTTTATTTTCCTCGATTGATAGTTCAAATTTTCCCTTATAGCATGTATAGATAGACCCATCTGGGTTGCCGATTTCATAAAGAAGACTACCATCCCTTGAAAAATTTAGGACACCAAACTCATGAGAAGGTTCATATACCTTTGATATATCCCAAACCCATGAGGATGAAAAAAGTTTCTCAAGTTTGCTATGGACCTCCAGGGCTTCATCTATATCTACCACATCATCCCTAGGTGGTAGGTCTTCTGGATGGTCAGGATTGTTTGTAGGATTTGACTTGCAGGATACAAGGCTAAGGCTAATAAGTAAAACTATAAGTATGGCAACTATCTTTTTCATCTTTCCCTCTCCTAAGTAGGTTTTCTTGTTTATCTATGTATTTTGTCCTAAGAGCCAAATATATATATGACCAAGATAAATTATACCAAAAATGGAGCTTCTATACAAGAAGGCAATTCTTTTAGCCTAGGTCTTTAGTTACCTAAAAAGAAGAAAAGAGCCCTAGGGCTCCTTTCTAAATGTTGAGGGTGTAATATCTATATTTAATGAGTTTCTTTCACTTTCTTTTGTGGTACATATTTAGGATTATCAAAGAAGTCTTTCTTAATTTCCTGACACTTCTTAGTCATAAGTACCACACCGATAACATTTGGTATTACTACAAAGGCTAGTAATATATCTAGGTAGTTATAAACTGTTCGAAGATCACTGGTGGAAGCGATAATTCCAACTGCTAAATAAACAACTAACATAACCTTAGAAAACTTATAACCAAATAAGTATCTTGCCATCTGCTCCCCATAGAAGGCGTTTCCAATTACGGTAGAGAAAACAAAGAGTAACATACTTATAGCAATAAAGTATTCTGCAAATGTTTGTCCTATAACATTACCTATTGCTACTGCTGGCATGGTTGATGCTAGGTCTGGTCCTAGGGCAGTCCACACACCTGTAGATAGTACTAAAAATGCAGTGGTGGTACATACTATAAAGGTATCTACTACAACTTCAAACATGGCCCACATTCCCTGTCTTCCTGGGTGGTCTGTAATAGCTGCTGAGTGAGCTATGGCTGCCTGCCCCATTCCTGCCTCATTAGAGTAAACACTTCTAGCTATACCCCAACGTGCTGCTGCTGCAAATCCTGCTCCTACAAAACCACCTGTTGCTGCTATAGGTGAAAATGCTGATTTAAATATAAGTGCTATAACTTTTGGTACATTTGCAATATTTAATAATATTACAATCCAAGCTATACTAATATATAAAACTACCATACCTGGAATCATTTTTTCTGTAACCTTACCAATTCTCCTGATACCACCAAATAGAACTAGGCCAGCAAGAATTACTATTACAACACCAGTTACTATATGGGGTACACCTACCACAGCTGCATTTTCTGCTGCAGCCACAACTTGAGAACCTACAGATGGTGCTATCTCTACCATTAGGAAAAAGGCAAATATTCCGCCTAGCCATTTTGTTTTCTTCAATCCCTTAGATAAGTAATGGGCAGGCCCTCCTACAAAAGTATTGTCAGCAGGGTCTAATTCCCTATATGCTACACCTAGGGCAATCTCCGACCACTTAATAGCAAGTCCTGTTAGCCCACTTAACCACATCCAAAAAACTGCACCTGGTCCCCCTAGGGCTATAGCTACTGGGACCCCTATAATATTTGATGCTCCTACAGTATTTGCCAGGGCTGAGGTTGTGGCCTGTAAGGCTGAAACTGTACCTTCTCCACCTTCATCTGGCTTAAGTAATTTCCCCAATGTTTCTCTCATAATAAATCTAAAATGCCTAAATTGTACAAAGTCTAATGCAAATGTCATCCATAAGCCCCCACCTACTAGAATTACAAGCATTGGCGGCCCCCATAACCATGATCCTATATCTACTGCCATCTTGTTAATAGCGTCCATTATTAAACCTCCCTATATTCTTATTTTATTTAACTGCATCCATGGAAAAAAATTCTTCTTTAAAATCATTTAAGTAGGGCAATCTTGCTCTTTCTTTTACCACATCTTCTAAATCAATATCCGAATAAATAATTTCCTCACTCTTACCTGCCTCTGCTAGTATTCTACCTGATGGATGAACTATCATTGAAGAGCCACAGGTTTCATGTCCACAGGTATTTGAACCTGCCATAAAATATACATTAAAAAGTGCATTTGCTGGTACAAATATATGCCATCTATCCTCTGCAGGATTGCTCCATACCACTGGTACAAATACTAGTTCTGCTCCTTTTAAAGCTAGTATTCTGGCTGGCTCAGGCATTTCTACATCATAACAAATCATAAGTCCAATTTTCCCTATAGGGGTATCATACACAGGGAAATCGTTTCCTTCCCTAAACTTAAGCTTTTCTTGCCCCCAGGCATTTACCTTCCTCATATTTCCAATTACTTCGCCTTGGTCAGAAATAAATATTGCAGAGTTATACATCCTGCCTGGTATTTCTACTGCCTCTGCATAGCCTACAATTACATAAATTTTGTTTTCCCTAGCTAGTTTTGATAGGGCCTGAACCATTTCCCCATCCTGGGTCTCTGCCAGCAATTGAAGTTCTTCTGCTTCAAGATGATAGCCTTGATAGTATAATTCCGGAAAGCAAATAATATCTGCCTTGTTTTCTGCTGCTTCTTTAATCATGATCTTTGCCTTGTCTAAATTTGCTTTTACATCACCCTGCATAACTTCAGGTTGGGCCACAGCCACCCTTAATTTTCTCTCTTTTGCCAAATCAAACCCTCCTTCTTCTATTTTCTCACTCATCATCTTATATTTGCAAGTACCATGCCAGAGTTTACAGAATGTTATAAATTGATTGAATTTTCTTTTTGTCCTATCTTCTAGACCATGCCTTTATTGCGTTACAGGGACAAAAAAGATTGTATAAGCTTTTTCACTTATACAATCTTTTTTAGGATATTTACTATATAATTGACGGTTTACGCAAAACTTTGCGTAAACCATGAAATCCTTTGCATAGAATTACATTTCTATATGACCTTTGTATTCAAATCCTTTCTTTAATTCTCTTATTTCTTGCCTAATATATTCTGATGGAGGCTGGCTAAGAAGACTTACTGTGATAATAGTGGCATAGGACACAGCCCCAGCAGCAAAAGCATAAAATATATTGTATCTTGTGGTAAGATCTAAAGCTACCCAAAGTAGGAGGCTGGCAGAACCTAAGATTTGTGGCCAAATAGCACCTTTAAGTGTAGCCCTTTCCCAATATAGTCCTACTACTATGGGGACTCCTGCTATCCCCAGTATTGACCAGCCTATCCAGGCAGTTGTTAGTACTGATTGGGTTACAAGGGCTATAAATATTACTATTATACCAAGAAAAAATGTAGTAATTCTACTAATAAGTATTAATTCTTTTGAACTCGATTTTGGTTTTTTAATATAGTAAAGGTCGTTTACAATGGTGGAGGAGCTTAGCATAATAAGTGAATCTGCAGTAGACATTATGGCTGCTATTATTCCCCCCAAGACTATACCACTCCAGAAGGGGTTCATCATGGTCATAAAAAATTGTATAAATACAGTCTCTGTATCTCCGGTTAAGGGCAGGGAGTCAGGATTTATAAATTGTGTCTTCATATAGATGGTGGAAAGAAACACTCCACCAAATAAAATCATTTGGAAGGCTAAGGAGAAGTTTCTTGCAGTCCTCAGGCTTTTATAGCTGTCTGCTGACATATATTTGGTCATAAGGGTAGGTTGTCCAATCCAATTCATAATCCCATCCCCCAGGAAGATTGTAATTCCTAATAGGATATTTCCAGGACGGTTGAAAGCTGTCAAGTAAAAGTTAGGGTCCAGGGAATTGGCCAACTTCATACCTTGCCATATGGGTCTTATGCCCCTACTAAGGTAAAGGACTGTTAGACCAGCTAGTAGGCTTCCTATTACCATAGAGACTCCTTGAAAAACATCAGTCCAACAAACTGCATTGAATCCTCCTATGGCTACATAGGTAATCATTACAACTGCAAAAACAA
>CAZFIO010000059.1:0-12147 GCA_964519585.1 uncultured Tissierellaceae bacterium | reverse complement strand
ACTATATTTCAAAAAAACAGGATGAACTTTACCAATAAGTATTCCTTTGAATATCTACTAAGGGAGGAAAACCAAGAATATCTAGATAATCATGACCTAATAAATAGGGTAAATTCTACTAATCTTAAGTTAGAAAATCCAGATGCGGGGGGTTTGAAACAAATATCTGTATATTTTGGTGGATATGGTAAGTATGGTATAATTGATGAAAATGGAAAGATTACCAAGATGCCTTATTCTGATAGAAGGATTGATAATGGGGTTATTGACTTTCCTGACAATAGTTTCTTAAAAATGATGAGATTTAAATATGAAGCTGAATGGCTCAAAAGCTTTGAAAGTTTAAATAGGTTTAATTTTGGAGATGATACTAGGGTATCAGTATATAAGACTTCCTTTCTTAATCAGTACGGTAACCTAAGGATTACTTGGAAGAACCATCACTTTATCCTTATGAAGGATGGTGAAATTCTTGTGGATAGGCTATATGATGACGTCCACCCCTTTAACCATAATGGTTTTGCTCTTGGCTATATTGGTGATTATGTAGAAGTAATTAATAGTCAGGGTCAGGTGATTTGGATTGAACCCATGGAACTATACCTTGAGGAGATAGAAGAGGTGGAATAATTTATGAATGATATACAGAAGGCTGAGTTTAAAATATTGGGCTATTTTCATAAGTTTTGTGAGAATCATAATTTAAAGTATTCCCTATATGGTGGCACTCTACTGGGGTCCATCCGTCACAAGGGTTTTATACCCTGGGATGATGATACTGATGTGATGATGAAAAGGGATGAATTTGAAAGATTTGAAAAACTTTTTTTAAAAAGTGATTATGAAAGGGAAGGATATAGCTATCAGACTAGAAAACTTATTCCCTCCTATGCCCTAGCCTTTAGTAAAATTAGGACAAGGGAGATAAATATAAGGGAAAGAGTATCCAAGACCCAAAAAGGCAACTATGGTCCCTGGCTAGATATCTTTCCTTTGGACAATGTTCCAGATGATGAAGACTTAAGGCGTGCCCAATTTAAAAAGGTAGCCTTTTATAATAAATTGATAAGACTTTTTTTGTTGGTTTATCTTAAGGAAGAGGACAAGGGACTAAGGAAGATACTTAAAGGATTAGTCCAATGGTCCAATGAAA
The DNA here is from genome assembly GCA_964519585.1 of uncultured Tissierellaceae bacterium. Lineage (GTDB taxonomy): Bacteria > Bacillota > Clostridia > Tissierellales > Tissierellaceae > CAZFIO01. The sequence goes on along the minus strand of CAZFIO010000059.1, from coordinate 10,994 downwards.
ATTTAGGAAGACTTTATTTTTTTATGCCCTATATTTTCAGAAAAAGAAATCACTATATGACCATGTACAACCAGGTATCTACTAGCCATTGTGCTGATATTTCATATATCTTTTACAAGGACTACGAAGACTTTTCCAAGCAGATATTTGAAAACCAGATGATGGATGATTTGATTTTAGGTGAATTTGAATCAGGTGATTTTTTCATACCCAGGGAATATGATGAAATCCTAACTATTATGTATGGGGACTATATGGAGCTGCCACCTGTGGAAGAAAGAAAGCAACATAATCTAGAGTATATTTACCAGGATTAATATGTTTAAAAGAGGGTGATGATGAATGAAGAAAGTAATTACATATGGTACCTTTGACCTTTTGCACTATGGTCATATAAACTTGTTAAAAAGGGCAAAAGAAATGGGGGACTATCTTATAGTTGCTATTTCAACCAATGAATTTAACCAAATCAAGGGAAAGACCTGCTACTTCTCATTTGATGAAAGAAAACAACTTGTTGAGTCTGTCAGATATGTAGACTTGGTGATTAGGGAAGAAAATTGGGAGCAAAAAATTGATGATATTAAGGAATTTAAGGTGGACACCTTTGTAATAGGGGAAGATTGGAAGGGGAAGTTTGATTATTTGAAGGATTATTGCCAAGTTGTCTACCTACCCAGGACACCTGAAGTATCAACTTCTAAGATAAAGGCAGACTTAAATTTAAAATAACACAAGGGGACGGTTCTTCTGTAACACAAGGGGACGGTTCTTCGAATAACACAAGGGGACGGTTCTTCTGTGTTAATTTGGTAAAATTTAATAATGGAAAGTGAGATAGGATTATGGAAATAGAAGGTTTTAAAGAGGTTCAAGAAGAGAAGATAGATACTGCCCTACTAATGGCAGCAGGCATGGGGACAAGGATAAGGCCAATTTCAGAAAACATACCTAAACCTCTGATTCCTGTTCTAGGTAGGCCTATGATAGAAACCATGATAGTAGCCTTGAAAAGCGCAGGTATTGATAATATAATAATATCCATTGGCTATAAAAAGGAAAAGTATTTTTATCTGAAAGATAAGTATGACAATATAAGATTTGTAGAAAATAAGGAATATGAGTATAAAAATACAATTTCTTCTTTTTATGCGGCTAAAGACCTTATTAGAGATAAAAACTGCATAATTTGTGAATCTGACTTATATGTAGGGGATCCTAGTATTATTAGGGCTAGACTTGATAAGTCTAGGTATTTTTTGAGGAAGGTTGGACTTCAAAATCATGAATGGGGATTTGAGTTGGAGAAAGACAGGGTTATGAAGGTGGTTAGGCCTCTAGCCAATAAGTTCTTAGACCATCATATGTATGGGATTGCCTACTGGTTAAAGGATGACTTGAATAAATTGATAGAAGAAGTAGAAAAGGCCTACCAGAGTCCTGGCCATGAAGGACTGGCCTATGATGAGATAGGAAATAAGATTTTCCAACATATAGATATGGGGACCATAGAGGTGCAAGAAGGCCAGGTATATGAAATAGACTCAATGGAGGACCTATTAAAAGTAGATAACACATGGGGACGGTTCTTCCGTGTTGTTAATTAATGGAAGGGACAGGTGATTTTTTGAATGGGGATTATAGTTTATTAAAAAAAGAACATATAGAAGTTTTTTGTAGGGTTTTAAATATTAATGAGGAACAGATTGAAAGGATTTATGAGAATCCTGGAAGAAGTGCAAATAATAGTAATGTGGTTATAGTAGTAGATGATAAATCCTACTTGTTTAGGATCCCTGGTGCTGGGACTGAAAAGTTCTGTAGTAGGGAAAGGGAGGCCCTGGCCTATGACTTGCTGAAGGACACTGGCCTTACTGATAAGGTTATTTATCTGTCAGTTGAAACTGGTGTAAAGATAAGCAAGTACTATGAAAATAGTAGGATTCCAAGTGGTAATAATCAGGAAGAACTTAAGGCCAGTATGGAGACTTTAAAGAAACTCCATAAGCTAGATATAGACTTTCCCTATGTTGATACTCTTTTTGATAGGATGAAAAGGTATAGGGACTTTGCCTTAGAAGTTGGTGGCGGCAAATATTATTTGGAAGGCTTCGACTCTTTTTATCAAAAGATGCTGGAGTTTGAGGAAGTAGTGAAAGACTTTGATAAGGAACTATGTTTTACCCATGGAGATGCTTCTATTAACAACCTGCTTATAACCCAGGAACATGACTATCCTATACTTATAGATATGGAATTTCCAGCTATAGGAACTAGGTTTGAAGATATTGCAACTTTTTGTGTGGATGCTGATTTTAGGGCAGATAAGATTCTCTTAATGACGGAATTTTATCTAGGGAGAAAACCTACAGATAGGGAAGCCTACCATGTACTAGGTCTATCTGCAGTAGCATCCATGATGTGGTATTCTTGGGCAGCTTATAAGTCTGCTGTTGAAGAAGACAATAAATTATTCCTAGATTTTAGGGATGATTATCATAGTTATGTGACGGATGTGTATGGGGCAGCTGAGGAGATAGGGATTTAAAACACAGGGGGACGGTTCTTTTGTGTTGTTTAAGGGTCGATCCTTAGGTCAGACAGATGGAATGAAATATTTAAAAGGACTGGTGGATGTATGGCTATTTTGGTTACTGGTGGGGCTGGTTATATAGGAAGTCATACCTGTGTTCATTTACTGGACCAGGGCTATGAACTTGTAGTAGTGGATAATTTGGACAACAGTAAAATAGAGGTCATAGATAGGATTAAAGAGATTGGTAAGAAGGATTTTGTCTTTTATAAGATTGATTTATTGGATAAGGATGATCTGGAAAAGGTCTTTATGGACAATGATATATCCTCTGTAATTCATTTTGCTGGTCTTAAGGCTGTAGGGGAGTCTGTGGCCATGCCTCTAAGGTATTATCATAATAATCTTCTAGGGACTATAAATCTTTGTGAAGTCATGGGAAAATATGGCGTGAAAAAGCTAGTCTTTTCATCCTCTGCTACAGTATATGGGGAGAATAATAAGTCCCCCTTGTCTGAGGACCTGCCCCTAAGTGCAACAAATCCCTATGGGAGGACCAAGCTTATGATTGAGGAAATCCTTAGGGACCTCTATGTATCTGATAAGGATTGGGCCATATCTATACTTAGGTATTTTAACCCTATAGGGGCCCATGAATCTGGACTTATAGGGGAAGAGCCTAGTGGCATACCAAATAATCTCATGCCCTATATCACCCAGGTTGCTGCAGGGAAGCTGGATAAGTTAAGTATTTTTGGAGATGATTATGATAGCCATGATGGGACAGGAGTTAGGGACTATATCCATGTGGTGGATTTAGCCAAGGGACATCTGAAGGCCTTAGATGAGATTATCAATCTTGATTCTGGAGTTTTTACCTACAATTTGGGGACAGGGACTGGCTATAGTGTCCTAGATTTGGTAAAAACCTTTGAGAGGGTTACAGGCCAGAAGGTTCCCTATGAAATAGTTGGAAGAAGGCCTGGAGATATAGATATTTGCTACGCAAATCCAAGCAAGGTCTATGAGAGGCTGGGATGGAAGACGGAGAAAAACCTGGAGGATATGTGTAGGGATGCCTGGAGATGGGAGACGATGAACAATAGTCAAGCAATAGTCAAGCAATAGTCAAGCAATAGACAAGCGATGGTCTAGCAATAGTATATCGGGGTCTGGCTTTAGGGGCACTGGTCTACAGAGTCGTCCACCACTACCTTTCGGGGTGCAAAAATGCGCTGGGGACTGTCCCCAGCGCATCATAGTTTATTAAAAGAAAAGAGGCTAGATTATATGATATGACCCAGCCTTCTTGTATCTTCATACAAGCTATTATTTCCCAAGATTGTATTATAATTAAGCTATTCTATATAAAACCCTAAAATCTTTCTTTCTCAGGAAATAATTTACAATCAATCCTGATTACTTTATCTGTAAGCCTAGGTGTGTTATAATATTATTTCAGGACCTTTTGCTTTAATACATAGATGTGATAAAATACTTATGAAGGGTGTGGAACTGTGGATATAGCTATTGTTGGTTTTGGTGGTGTAGGTAGGGCCTTGCTAGAGTTGATTTATGACAAGAAGGATGACCTAGCTAGTGAAGGACTGGACCTAAACCTTAAATATGTAATAAACTCTAGGGGTGGTACATATAATCCTAAGGGTATAGACCTGATGAATTTTATAAATTTCACAGGTGAAAATAGGGACTTGAATTCCTATCAAGGGAAGGGATCTAAACCTGCAAGCTTTGATGATATAATCCAAAACAAGGATGTGGACATGGTTATTGAAATGACTCCTAGCAACTTAGACCACGGTGAACCAGGTTTGTCTCACATAAGTAGGGCACTAGCAAAGGGAATCCATGTAATTACTGCTAACAAGGGCCCTATACTCCTGGCCTATGATAAACTACAGGATCTGGCTAGGGAAAATGGTGTAAAACTTGGGATTGGGTGTACCACAGGTGGTGCCCTGCCATCAGTAAATGCTGGTCTTATAGACTTGGCTGGTTCTAAAATCACCTCAATTGAAGGTATACTAAATGGAACCAGCAATTTTATCCTTGAAGAGATGGAGAATAATGGGCTCGACTATGATCTTGCCCTTAAAAAGGCTCAGGAGTTTGGTATAGCTGAGACTGATCCTAGCATGGATATTTCTGGACTAGATACAGGAACTAAGTTATTGATATTAACAAATGTTTTGATGGGGGAAAACAAGACCCTTGATGATATTGAACTGGTGGGAATTGATTCTATAGACTTGGATCAAGTAAGGGAGATGGCAGGACAGAATAAAAGATACAAGCTTATAGGTAGAAGCATAAGGACTGAAGAAGGATTAAGTATATCTGTTAAGCCTGAACTGGTGGACAGGGACAATCTTTTTTATAATGTAAACGGTAAGGACAAGGTGGTTAGGTATATTTCAGATACACTTGGGGACCTAACCATAATAGGTGGAGCTTCAGGGGTGAGGCCTGCTGCGGCTTCCATTTTAAGAGATTTGATCAATATGTTTAGGGAAGGGGTATAAATTATGGAAAAAAGTATATCTATAATTACATTTTCCAAAAAGCATATGGAAACAGTTATAGCCCAATTAAGAAACTTTTTAGGCGATGAATTTAAACTTAAGGGTTACTCTATCCAGGAGGGCATAGATGAAGTTGTTAGTGATAATCTTGTTTTGATTGGGCATGAGTATTTAAAAAATGAGGCCATGAACTATATAGATAGTGAGAGTGATGTTTTGGTGGCCAGAAGGTCCCTAAACCACTCTGAACTGGAATACATCCTACAAATTCCTAGGGGAGAAAGGGTACTTTTTGTGGATGTAAACAAGTATCTGGCAGTCAGCTCTGTAACTCTACTGGAGGATTTGGGGATTAATCATATTGAAATGCATCCTTATTTTCCAGGGATTGATTACTCTCCCTATGTAGACTATGCCATAACCACTGGTGAAACCCAACTTGTTCCTGATTATATTAGCAATGTTATTGATATAGGTTTTAGTAAGATTGACTTAACTACCATAACAGAGATTATGCTGAAGTTTGACATAATGGATGTTAGGGCAAAAAAACTTTCATCCAAATATATACAGGACTTTGTTTACTCTAGCAAAAAAGTAGTAAGGACCCTAAATGAAAACAATAATATAATGAAGCAACTAAATACTATTTTGGACGTTATAAATGATGCCATAATAGGGGTAGATAATAATTGTAATATAATCTTTTCTAATGAAAATGCAAAAAAACTATTTGATTCTGTAGATGATAGTGAAATAGATTTAAGTATTATTTCTGACTTGGATATAAAAGGTGTATGTGGAAGTAGTTTTGATAAGTATAGGAAGATTCATGAGATTAATGGAAAAAAGACTTTACTCACCATGATGCCTATAAATGAGGATGACCTAGAAACAGGTCTGGTTATTACCTTTAAGGACTTGTCAGAAATTGTAGAAATGGAGAATATGGTTAGGGCAAATCTGTTGAAAAAAGGCCATATTGCTAAGTATAGGTTTAAGGATATAATAGGTAACACTGAGATTATGAAGGAATCCATAAGGATTTCAAAAAAACTTGCCAAAAGCAACTCCACCCTTCTCCTAACTGGGGAAAGTGGAACAGGAAAGGAGCTGTTTGCTCAAGCAATCCATAATGAATCTACAAAAGCCAATGGACCTTTTGTAGCCGTAAACTTTGCTGCCCTACCTGAAAATCTCTTGGAAAGTGAACTATTTGGTTACGAGGAAGGTTCCTTTACAGGTGCAAAGAAGGGTGGCCATGCAGGACTGTTTGAACAAGCCCATAAGGGTACGATTTTCTTGGATGAGATAGGAGATGCCTCCTTGAAAATCCAATCCAGACTCTTGAGGGTGCTGCAGGAAAAGGAAGTCCTTAAAATTGGTGCAACTAAGATTATACCTATAGATATAAGGATAATTGCTGCAACAAATAAAAATTTAAATGAGTTGGTGGAAAGAGGAGAATTTAGGGAGGACTTATATTATAGGCTAAAGGTGCTGCCTATAGAAATTCCACCTCTTAAGGACCGGAAGGAAGATATACCATTTATTATAGAAAAAACCCTAAGTAAGTTTCCAAAGGGTAGGGACATGAAGTTGAGTCAGGACCTAGAGAATGTTCTAATTAATTATGCCTGGCCTGGCAATATAAGGGAGTTAGAAAATGTTATAGAATATATGTACAATATTGCCGAAGGTAATATAATAGAAATAAATAGCCTACCCGGCTATTTCGATAATCTTTCTATAGGAAGAGAAGTAGCTTTTCATGATCTTGATTACTTGAAGAAAATTGAATCTGAAATCCCCCTAGAGGATGCAAGGACCATACTGACTGCCTTAAAAAAAGAAAAGGATGAAGGGAATATATATACCAATAGGAGAAGGCTAGCAAAACTACTGGATAAAACCCATTTGACTGAACAAATGATAAGAAGAAGGTTAGATATACTATCAGATGTAAATTTTGTTGTTAAGGAAAGGGGCCCAAAGGGGACAAGGATTACCATTCAAGGGGAAAGATTTGTAGATAGCATAAGTGGAGACACAATAAATTTCTAATATAAAGTAAATAAAAGGACTGGGTCTATTGGGGTTTCTGGCAAGACCCCAATAGACCCAAATAATCCTATGACCCTTACAAGTTAGCTAAATATTCAGACAAGTCAAACAAAACTGCAAGAAATTAATTTCTTTTAAAGCCAAAAAACTTGTAAATCATCAGAATCTTAAGAAAAATCAATTAGTTGCCCCATGAAATTTTAAGTCTTTTACAAAGTTGGCATGTTTTTTGCATTATATATAGTCATCTAGCTGGCCAGCTAAAATACAAAATTTTGTGTATATAAAATTATCAAGGGGGCTTTATTTATGGGAGACGTTAAAACTTCAAGAGATATTTCACTTGAAAGGGCAGCAGTACTTAAGAGTAGGATAGTTCCGTACTTAGAAGCTAAAGAGAATATACCTTTAGGCTTAGAAGATCAGGAACATATTAGGGAAAGACAAGAAAAAATTAAAGAATACTTTAATGCAACAGATGAAGATTGGAATAGCTGGACTTGGCAAGTTGCCAAGAGAATAGATGATGTAGAAACTTTAAGTAAGTTTATATCACTGACTGACAAGCAAAAAGCTGCTATCAATAAGGTTGGGGAGAAGTTCCGTTGGGCTATATCTCCATATTATCTTTCAGTTATAGACCCAGAAGGAGACCACTTCAAAAATGCAGTATTCCTACAATCAATTCCTACAGGTTTAGAACTTGTTGAGGGGATTGGTGAAGCTGACCCAATGGGAGAAGAATTCACAAACCCAGCTCCTTGTGTAACAAGAAGATATTCTGATAGGTTAATTATAAACGTGACAAACGTTTGTGGTATGTATTGCCGTCATTGCCAAAGAAGAAGAAACATAGGGGAAAATGATGCTGCACAATCTAAAGAAAATATACAAGCAGCTATTGATTATATAGCAGCTACACCAGAAATCAGGGACGTATTGATAACAGGTGGAGACCCACTTACCCTATCTGACGATAGACTTGACTGGGTATTAACTGAGCTTAAGAAAATTGAACATGTTGAGTTTGTACGTATAGGTTCCAGAATGCCAGTTGTAATACCACAAAGAATTACTAAAGAATTCTGTGATATGGTTAAGAAACATCATCCTATATATATGAATCTTCAATTTAACCATCCTTATGAAATAACTGAAGAAGCAAAGAAGGCTTGTGAAATGCTAGCAGATGCTGGTATTCCACTTGGAAACCAATCCGTATTACTTAGGGGCGTAAATGATGATAAGTTTGTTATGAAGGCTCTTAATCAAGGATTATTAAGATGTAGAGTTAGACCTTATTACATCTTCCACGCTAAGGGTGTAGTAGGAACCTTACACTTCAGAACTAGTGTAGACATAGGTATAGAAATTATGGAACACTTAAGAGGATATACTTCTGGTTTAGCAATTCCTACATTTATAATTAATGCACCTAAAGGAAAAGGAAAAACTCCAATGCTTCCAGAATACGTTATTTCTCATGGAAGGGATACTATAACCATAAGAACATGGGAAGGTACAATTGTAGAGTATCCTAATAAGGATGCAGACATAGAATTTGACTATGAATAAAATTTAATTTAATATATGCATTGCAATCATTATCCAGATGGATAAACCTCCATCTGGATAATGAAGTAAATATAGATCTGCAATGAATGATTTTCCAGGTATTTTTTTAGCAGGATTCTTTTCTTTAAGAGAAGAGGAGTAAGCGATGTTGAGGAAAAAACAAGATATTAGGAGGGGGTAATAAGATGAAAAAAGTTTTAGCGCTGTTTTTGGTTCTTGTTTTAGTTTTTTCTCTAGTTGGCTGTGGTAAAGAGGAAGCTCCACCAGCAGGAAATGGTGACGAAGAACCAGGTGGTGAAGATGTAGTTGAACTTCAACCACAAGACCTTGTAATGGGTACTGGATCCAGTGGGGGTACTTATTTTGCACTTGGTGGTGCAATGGCCAATGCTATGAACGGTGTACTTGGTGATGCAAAAATCACGGTTACTGCTCAAGCTTCTGGTGCTTCTGTAGAGAATATCAATCTTATCAATGCAGGTGACATGGACTTAGGTATATCCATGAATAACGTTGCTGCAAACGCTTTCGCTGGTACTGGTGCATTCTCTGCTCCAGTTACAAATGTATCTTCCATAGGTGTTGTTTATAATGAGGTTTATCAAATTGTTGCCAATGCTAAGACTGGCGCAAAAAATGTTGAAGACCTTAAAGGCCTAAAGGTAGCTGTAGGACCAGCAGGTTCTGGTACTGTTGGCCTAAGTGAGAAGGTACTTAAGGCAGCCGGCCTAGATATCAATAAAGATATCCAAGGTCAAAGTGATGGTTTCGGAGATGCTGCTACAAAAATGCAAGATGGTCATATAGACGCTGCATGTAACGTTCTTGCTGTTCCAGCTGCAGCTATTGAAGAAATGGTAGCAAGTATGGACCTTACTTATATTGATATAAGTGATGCAATCCTTGAAACTATTCAAGCTGATGAACCATACTTCGTAAGAAAAGTTATCCCAGCAGGCACATATACAAAGCAAACAGAAGATATCAATACAATTACTTGTAAGGCTGCTCTATATGTTCGTGCTGATTTAGATGAAGAAACAGTTTATCAAATCACTAAGGCTTTCTATGAAACTGGTGACAAGGTAGCTGCTGCTCATGCAACTGGTAAAGAGATTCAACTTGAGGGGGCTTTAGAAGGAATTACAACTCCTATCCATCCAGGCGCAGCAAGATACTTCACAGAAAAAGGATTAACTGTTCCTAATAATTAAGAAATTTATTAACTAAATAAGAAGGTCAAGAGCGGGCCATTAAACTGAAGGGCTCGCTCTCTTCCATATTAGAAGGAAGAATGGAAGAAATTCGATCAAAGATAAAGGAGGCATTATTTTAATATGAGCAAAGACAAAAATGAAATACATGTTCCAGATGTTGACGAAGAAATAATTGATGCCGACCAGCTGATGGCGGAGTATGACAAAGAGTCAGCCTACCGTCGTCTTATAGGTTTTCCTGGGAAACTAGTATTTTTTATAGCTGTAGCATGGTCTGTATTCCAATTGTATACTGGTCTATTTGGAACTTTTCCATCTACCTTGCAGCGTGCACCTCACTTAGCTGCTGCATTAACCCTGGTTTATTTACTCTACCCTGCTAAGGGGAAATCTCTTGAGGAAACGAAACACATTCCTTGGTATGATTACATACTAGCCTTAGCAAGTGTTGCAGTAGGTGCCTATCATATAATCTTTTATAAGGAATTATTATTACGGGCAGGTTCTTTTACAACTCTTGATATAGTCATCAGTGTTATTGCTATATTGCTTTTACTTGAGGCTGCACGACGTGTAGCAGGCATGGTAATAGTATCTGTAGCTGTTGTATTTTTGGTCTATGCCTTTTTTTGCCATCTATTACCAAGAACATCATTTTTATTCCATGCCCCATTTAAGTTTAAACGTATAGTATCTACGGAGTGGCTAGGTACGGAGGGTATCTTGGGAACTCCAATTTATGTATCATCAACTTTTATATTCTTATTCCTAGTTTTTGCTACTTTCTTGAAAAAAAGTGGTGTTGGTGACTGGATGACAAACATTGCTACCGCATCAGTTGGTGGGTCAGTTGGTGGACCTGCAAAAGCTGCAGTTGTTGCTAGTGCAGCCCAGGGAACAGTTAGTGGTTCCTCAGTTGCAAACGTCGTCTCTACAGGGTCTATAACAATTCCTCTAATGATAGATACAGGTTATGATCGGAACTTCTCCGGAGCTGTTGAAGCGGCAGCCTCCACTGGGGGCCAAATAATGCCACCTATAATGGGTGCTGCTGCCTTTATT
>CAZFIO010000058.1:0-12206 GCA_964519585.1 uncultured Tissierellaceae bacterium | reverse complement strand
AAATTACAAGGTTAAAGGTTTTTATATTTAGGATTCTACTGCAAAAGTCGGGAGGTCTTATATGATAGTAGGAAAGAAAATATTGAACTATTTTCATTTTTAATGTAATATAGACTATATGGTATATTTAATTGAAGGAGGGATTGTGAATGCCAGCCAAAACTAATACCAAACTAGGTACAATTACTATTGATGATAATGTTATAGCTACCCTAGCTGGGATATCAGCTATGGAAAGTTATGGAATAGTTGGAATGGCTTCAAAGAATGCTACAGATGGTTTGTTTGAGTTACTTAAATGGGATTCATTGACTAAAGGAATTAAGGTTGATTCAAATGACAATATATTATCTATTGATATGCATGTAATTTTGCAATACGGTGTAAAAATTTCCGTGGTTGCAGATAATATTATTGAAAAGGTAAAGTTTAATATTGAAAAAATAACTGGACACAAGGTTGATAATGTAAATATATATGTACAGGGAATCAGAGTTCAGAAGTAGTTAAGGAGGTACTATACTTGATAATTAATAATATTGATGGAGGCCAGTTTAAAAAAGCTCTTAGAGGGGCTGTGGGGCTTCTGGAAAGAAATAAAGATGAAGTAAATTCTTTAAATGTATTTCCTGTACCAGATGGAGATACAGGAACAAATATGCTATTGACTATTAAATCAGCCTTAAAGGAAGGCCTGGCTATTGGGGACAATGACACTTCGGAGATTGCAGCAGCTGTAAGCAAAGGGTCCCTAATGGGTGCTAGGGGAAATTCAGGGGTTATCTTATCTCAATTATTTCGTGGCTTTTCTAGTGGCTTGGAGGGTAAGCCTAGTATTGATATAGAAAGTCTTGCAAAGGCTCTAAAACAAGCATCTGATACTGCCTACAAGGCAGTAATGAAACCTACAGAAGGAACGATTCTTACTGTAGCTAGAGAATGTGGAGAATTTGCCATGGAAAACTACAAAAAGGAATCAGATATACTTGTGTTTTTAAAAAAGATTATAGCCCATGGAAATATAACACTAGATAAGACACCAGATATGCTGGATGTTTTAAAGCAGGCTGGTGTTGTAGATGCCGGAGGCAAAGGTTTAATATATATCTATACAGGTATCTATAATGCCCTAGCTGGAATAGATGTAATTGATGAAGTGGAAACAGTAGATAATAAGCTCCATGACCACCATGGCATAAGACTTGACAAGGAGGATATCCAATATGGCTACTGTACAGAATTTATGGTCAATACCGATTATAGCCATATAGAAACATTCAGGGATGAAATTATGGATCATGGAGACTCCTTATTGGTTGTTGGTGGAGAGGGAATAATAAAGGTCCATATACACACAAACAATCCTGGTGCCGTTTTGGAGAAAGCTTTGAAGCTGGGTGAGTTAAGTGATATAAAGATTGATAATATGAGGTACCAGCATGAAGAAATTCTTTTAAAGGAAGAATTATTAAGTATTAAAGAAGAAAAGAAAGAAAAGGTTAAATATTCAATTGTTACAATTTCTATTGGTGAAGGAATTGATAAAATCTTTAAGGAATTGAATGTAGACTATATAGTCCCAGGTGGCCAAACTATGAATCCTAGCACAGAAGACATACTAAATGCTGTAGAAGCTACTAGGGGAGAGAATATATATATCCTACCAAACAATAGCAATATTATATTGGCTGCAGAACAGGTAAAAGAATTGACTGATAGAAATGTTGTTGTACTACCAACAAGAACCATACCAGAAGGAATATCTGCTTTGTTGGGATTTGATGAGAGTCTTGACTTAGAAACAAATACTTCTAATATGAAGGACAATATATCAAATGTAAAAACTGCACAAGTAACATATGCTGTAAGGGATTCTGAATTTAATAATACAAATATAAAGAAAAATGATATTATTGGACTTTCTAGTGGGGATATTATAGCCAAAGGAAGTAGCCTTAAGGATGTATCTATAGATTTGATTGAAAAAATTATAGATGAGGATATATCAATTATAACGGTTTTCTACGGTAATAATATTTCGGAGGAAGATGCTAAGGAACTAGTAGCTTATCTAGAAGAAAAATACCAGGATATAGATGTGGAATTACTATATGGTGGCCAACCATTATATTACTATATTTTTTCTTTAGAATAACCCTACCTTGTGGTAGGGTTATTCATATTATATATTGTGACAAAAAGTTATATGGTTATAATGTATTATATTCAAATTTTCTAGGAGGCATGCTTGTATGGATATACTAAATACTAAGGTCCAATACATAAAGGGTGTAGGTCCTAAAAGAGCAACTATGCTTAAAAGGTTAGGTCTAACAAATATTTATGATATTCTCTATAACTTTCCAAAGGAATATGATGATAGGACTACAATTACAAGCTTAAGGGAATCAATTATTGGGGAAACAACAAATTTAGATATTGAAATTATTGGACCAGGAAGAACTTTTAGAACAAGAAACAATTTATCTATACTGAAGATTCCTTTTAAGGATGACACTGGTCTTGGATATTTAATGTGGTTTAATCAAAATTATTTAAGTTCTAAAATAAAAATAGGCGAAAAATACATAGTAAGTGGCAAATTATTTAAAAATGCTGGAGAACTAAACATAGTAAACCCAGAACTTGAAAAAAGCGATTCAAATAAAGCCGGTAGAATAGTTCCTATATATGCTGGTACCAAGGGTCTAAGTAATAATCAAATGATAAATATTGTAAAAAACGCTTTGGACAGTGCCCTAAAATCAGTTAGGGAAGTAATGCCTGAAAAAATAAGAAAAAAATATGGTTTGATTGGTATCAAGGAAGCGTTATATAATATACACTTTCCTAAGGATGAAAACACATTAGAAGCCTCTAAAAATAGGCTAATATTCGAGGAGTTGTTTATCTTACAGGTGGGTTTGTTTTCTATAAAAAATAGGACATGGGTGGATAAAAAAGGTATTGTTTTTAAAATAAATACAGATGAAGATAATTTTATAGAAAGTTTAAACTTTAACCTTACAAATGCTCAAAAAAGGGTCCTGAAAGAAATTAATCAGGATATGGATTTAAGCAGACAAATGAATAGACTGGTTCAAGGGGATGTAGGTTCTGGTAAGACTATAATTGCGGCAATAGCTTTGTTTAGGTGTATTAGGTCAGGCTATCAAGGTGCCATGATGGCACCTACTGAAATATTAGCCCTTCAACATTTTGAATCAATTAATAAACTATTTTCCCCTTGGGGAATTAAGACGGAACTTTTAGTAGGATCTTTAAGTGAAAAACAAAAATCTATCATAGTTAATGATTTGGAGAAGGGTAAGATTCAACTTGTAATAGGTACTCATGCTATTATCCAGGATAAGATTAAGTTTAACAATCTCGGATTAGTAATTACTGATGAACAGCATAGATTTGGAGTAAAACAAAGGTCAGAATTGGGTGAAAAGGGAGTAAATCCAGATGTTCTTGTTATGACAGCAACCCCAATACCAAGAACCCTAGCCTTGATAATTTATGGAGATTTAGATATATCTATCATAGATGAGTTACCACCTGGTAGGAAAGAAATAGAAACATATAGTATAAGGCCTGACCTAATAGACAGAATGAATAACTTTATAGGAAAGAATGTTGATGAAGGCCGCCAAGTCTATATTGTCTGTCCCTTAATAGAAGAATCTGAAAAGATGAATTTAAATTCTGCTGAGGAAGTCTATTTAGAATTGAAGAAGAAGGTATTCAGTAATTATAGACTAGGTTTATTACATGGAAAAATGACTTCTAAGGACAAGGATGATATAATAAATAAATTTAAAAAAAATGAAATTAATATACTTGTCACAACAACTGTAATAGAAGTGGGGGTTAATGTTCCCAACGCAAATATTATGGTAATTTATAATGCAGAAAGGTTTGGGTTAGCACAATTGCACCAGCTAAGAGGTAGGGTTGGAAGGGGTGAATATCAGTCATATTGTATTTTGATTAACTATTCAAATTCAAGTCAAGCTATGGATAGGATGAGAATATTACAAAAATCATCTAATGGATTTATAATTTCTGAAAAGGATTTAGAAATGAGGGGGCCAGGAGAGTTTTTTGGGTCTAGACAACATGGTTTGCCGGAGTTGAAAATTGCTAATTTGTTAACCGATACCAAAATTTTAAAGATGGTACAAGAGGAGGCAGAAAAAGTCATCAACCAGGAAGGCTACATAAATAATTATGAATATAATCTTATAAAACAAAGTACAAGTTACTTTTTTAATAAGTCTGATGAAAAAATTATATTAAATTAATGTTTTTTTACTTTAAATATATGGTAATATTATAATACAAAGGAGCAATAAATTTGAGAGTTATATCTGGTAGTAGAAAAGGCCATAAATTAAAAAGTCCAAAGGGCCTATATACTAGGCCAACAAGCGATAAAATTAAGGAGTCCTTGTTTAATATACTAGGGAATATAGCTAGTGAAAGTATGGTTTTAGATTTATTTAGTGGTTCCGGCAGTATTGGAATTGAGTTTCTTAGCAGGGGAGCAACTTCTTGTTACTTCATTGATAATAGGCTTGATAGTATAAATATAATCAAAGAAAACCTATTACATACAAAATTATATGAATTTGCTGTGGTTTTAAAGGATGATGCACTCAGGGCTCTTAGGGATCTTAAAAAAAATACTATAAGGTTTGATTATATTTTTTTGGACCCTCCTTTTAAAGATAGGGATCTTTTATTTACTGTAATAGAATTCATAAGTAATTATAAAATCTTGTTTGATACAGGTCTACTAATAGTCGAACACGATTCTAGTATTGAACCTAATGACAACCTTTATAATTTTATAAAAGTAAAATCTAAGAATTATGGAAAAGAAACTATATCTTTTTATAAATGTTCTTCAAGGAGGTAGCTAATGAAAGTAATTTATCCAGGTAGTTTTGATCCAGTAACCTTTGGACACTTAGATATTATAGAAAGATGTTCAAAAAAGTTTGACAAGGTAATAATAGCTGTACTAAATAACACTTCAAAAGAACCAACCTTCTCAACTGAAGAAAGACTTTATCTTTTAAATGAGACTACAAAACATTTAAAAAACTTAGAAATTGATACCTTTAATGGTCTACTAACTGACTATGCCCTGGAAAAAAAATGTTCTACATTGATTAGGGGTTTAAGGGCAGTATCAGATTTTGAATATGAAATGCAAATGGCCTTGGTAAACAGAAAAATTGGAAATGATATAGAAACATTATTTATGGTTCCACGTAGTGAATATGTATATTTAAGTTCTAGTATTGTGAAAGAGATTGCAAGTTTTAATGGCAATATATCTTGCTTCGTACCTAAGGTAGTAGAGGATGCCTTGATGAATAAAGTTAAAGGAGGACTAGAGTAATGGATGTTTTAAAATTAATAGATGAAATTGAAGATATTATTGAAGATGCTTCAACCTTACCTTTTTCTAGAAAAGTTATGGTGGATAGTGAAGAAATATTGGATATTATTAGGGAGATAAGGATTAGGTTACCAGATGAAATAAAACAAGCCATATGGATTAAGGAAGAAAAGCAACGTATTTTAGCTGAGGCACAAAAAGATGCAGACACTATGCTCAATGAAGCAGAATACAGGTTAGAAGAGTTGGTAGACAAGGAGGAAATTACAAAGGTAGCTAAACTAAGAGCAGAGGACCTAATAAAGATTGCTCAAAACAATGCTAAGGAAATTAGGCTAGGGGCTATAGAGTATGCTGATAGTATACTAATAGAAACACAAGAGTCCATAAAGAAATTAATTAAAGAGATTAATGAAAATAGAAAGGAATTAAGAGGCAATTAGGCCTCTTTATTTTTTTAGAAAGTTAGAGATTGAAGAAATTATCAGGTAGGAAAAAAGGAAATAGGCTGCTAATTGACCTTGCTTTAAAAAAGTTGATATGAATACCTTAAAATTAAAAAAGGTAGGATAGGCTGGTATAAAGGAAAAAGAGGGTAAACTATAATCTCTAAACCTTAGAAAATATATAATTATAGTATAAAATATAGATAAAAATCCATGACCAATCTTTGATAGTAAATAAATAGAGGGACTAATATCAGTTTCTAAAATAAAACTAAGTGCCTGGCTATGTATTGAAAGCCCACCCCAGGCTATTGTAAAATTCAGCATAATAATTTTTACAAAAAAACTGGTGTTTAGGCTAGCAATGCTTATACATCCCTGGGTTATTTCAATAATACCTGACAAAAAAGCTCTAATAACATCACTAGCAACATTAAAAGTATCAGATAATAAATATATTATGTAGTTTATGGATTTTAACTGAAAAACAATCTCAATTAAAACTGAATATAAAACAACAAAGCCACCAATTAAGAGGATATTATTAATACTGTTTTTTACACTATTTGAGATTAATCTACCTAGGGGAAGTTTTTGCTTGTTTAGTTCATATAGTTTTTCAAACTTATTTAATCTTCTAGTTTTCTCTAGGGTTCCTTTTGAATTTAACCTTCTGTTAAAAGCTCTTAAAAAGAAGCCTAGTGTAAGGGCTCCAAAAAAATGGGGGAATAAAAGTAACAAATTAATTTCACTTGTATTTAATAAACCTATGGACACAGTGCCCAAAATAAAGAGAGGACCAGATGTATTAGAAAATGCTATTAGCCTATTAGCATCCTGACGGGAAAGCAGATTAGATTTACGAAGCTGACAGCTTAATCTTGCTCCCATAGGATAGCCTGAAAGGTAGCCTATAAGCAGGGGCAAGGCTCCTAGACCTGGAATTTTAAAGGTAAATCCCATTATAGGATCAAGGAAGGGGGCAAGGGATGAAATAGAATCTGATGATATTAAGATTTCAGATATAATCATAAAAGGCAATAGCGATGGTAACAGAATATTAAACCAAGAATATAGACCTAACCTTGCTCTTTCCATTACTAGACCTGGATTTTTAATCATAAAGAATAATAATAAAGAAAGTATTATGGGGAGTAGGTATTTTTTTGTTTTCATATATAAAATTTTACTATATTTCATAATCCACCTCTAATGAATTATATTTAAAATAATCCATTAGTATGATTATATTATTTCCTTGCTATATAGGGTGACGTATAATAGTCCTTCCTTACTTCCAAGGGGATTTTATTTAGACCCCAAAAATAAATATCTGTAGCTTTTTCCTCAAAATAAAGAAATTCATTTATTATAGGGTTATTTAGCCTTCTATAGTTTGAATATTTAGAAATAATATTTATATCCGAGGTTTCTTTAATATGTGATAAGATTTCTCTTCCTTTTGAGTTGGCTGCTAAAAGTCTTACATACTGAGGCTCATACCCATAAAACCTTTTAACTGTAGATTTATCTAAACCAGTAAGCAAATGTATTAGTATTCTTTGTATCCTAGTGGAGGGATATCTTTTACTAGCGATTGAATTAACGATACCTTCTATATCTTCTTCAATCATGGCTTTCTTATAAATCCGATTTTCCAGGCCCGTCTCTACATCTAAAATACTTCTAACGAAATCTGAGTTTTTGCTTAGTAATAGGTAACGTATGATGGACTCATATTTATCTAGTGAGTTAAAGATATGGTATTTGCTGTAAAATTCTTTGATTAAAGTTAGACTTTCAGATGGGACCAAATCATCAATAGCCCCTATACCCTCCTCAAATAGAATCTGCCTTATACCTGTTGCAGAAGCTAAATTATTCTTTATATTTTTATCCTTATAATCAGCACCTAAACGTTTTATGGTAACTGGTCTTATCTTTGATTGTAATTTTTTGATGGATTTTAAATATTCTATAGCAAGAATATTATTGGAACCCTTTAAAATTTCCTCATAGGGATATTCCTTTAACAAACTGTTTTTTTTAAGGACTGCTAATAAAGCCCTACTCCTTGAGTTGGCAAATGAAAGCCCACTTGAAAGATAGTCCTTTAAAGATGATTTGTATATCATGGGTTCTTTTATCAAAATATCAGAAATAATTTCCAGGGGCTCTAGAGAACCAAGTTCACTACCAAATGATAAACAATCTACAAGATTTAAAGAATTAAGTGTTTTAACTGCACCCTGTGCAAAGAATTCTGCACTTTGGCATGAATATACAAAGGGTAATTCCAAAACCAAATCCACCCCATTGTCAATTGCCATTTTAGCCCTGGTCCACTTGTCCACTAGGGCTGGCTCTCCTCTTTGTAGGAAAGATCCACTCATTAGAGCTATGGAGTGGCTAGCTCTTGTTAGGGATAAACTTTCTTCCAAATGATATTTATGACCATAATGAAATGGATTGTATTCAACTATAAAAGCTAGAGTCTTCATAATAACCACCTTACTTAAGTCTATTAAATTGTATTATATCAAAGTAGAGTAATAAATAAAATAGGGCATAAAATGACATTATAGATGTTGATTTTTTAACAATAATATAATACTATTGTTATAGCGAATTAAATAGGAGGAGTTAAAATGAATATTTTAGTAATTAACTGTGGTAGTTCATCCTTGAAATATCAGGTAATTGATATGAAAGATGAGAATGTATTAGCAAAGGGACTAGTTGAACGTATTGGGATTGAGGGTTCTGTAATTAAACATGATACAACAGGTAAGGATAGGGTTATCATTGAAGAGCCAATGAAAGATCATAAAAGAGCATTGGAATTAGTATTAGAAGTGATTGTTGATAAGGAAAAGGGTGCAATTAAATCCATGGATGATATTGGTGCCATAGGCCATAGAGTAGTTCATGGAGGGGAAGAGTTTGCTAAATCAGTTGTAATCAACGACGAGGTTTTAAAGGCTATAGAAAAATGTATAGAATTAGCTCCACTACATAATCCACCTAATATTATGGGTATAGAAGCATGTAAAGAACTTATGCCAGAAACTCCAATGGTAGCCGTATTTGATACAGCTTTTCATCAAACTATTCCAATGGAGAATTTTATCTACTCTTTACCCTTTGAATTTTATGAAAAATATAAAATTAGAAGATATGGCTTCCATGGAACTTCTCATAAATATGTAGCAGAAAGAGCTGCTGAATTACTAGGACAGGATATTAAGGGCTTAAACATAGTTACATGCCATTTGGGGAACGGTTCAAGTGTTGCGGCTGTTGAAGGTGGTAAGTCTATAGATACTAGTATGGGTTTTACACCATTAGAAGGCCTTGTAATGGGAACTAGATCAGGGGATATTGACCCAGCTATAATTCCTTTTATAATGGACAAAGAGGGTATAAATTTTGAGGATGTAAATAATCTTTTAAATAAAAAGTCTGGTGTACTGGGCATATCAGGAGTCAGTAGTGACTTTAGGGATCTTGAAATAGCAGCTTCTGAAGGCAATTTCAGGGCAGAGTTAGCTTTAGATATATTTTGTAATAGGGTAACCAAGTATATTGCAGCCTATTCAGCCCAAATGTGCCGAATAGATGTTTTAGTATTTACAGCAGGCATTGGAGAAAATTCAGCATCTATAAGAGAAGGAATTTGTGATGGCTTAGAATGTCTAAACATAATTATTGATAGTGAGCTTAATAATATTAGGGGAAAAGAAGCTATAGTAAGTAAAACTCTTGGTGGCCCAACTATTATGGTAATACCTACAAACGAAGAATTGATGATTGCTAGGGATGCCCTGAGCTTAACTCAAAATATATAATTCTTGACAAATTATATTCCTCTTTATATAATAAACTTTGTTGGTTAAAAGAGGTGATAATCAATGAATATAGATTTATCAAATTTTATTAACAAGGGTGAATCAACCTATCATTTTGAAGGAGAAATTCCTGGTGATGTTTTAGAATTAGAAAATGATGATCTTAGGACCTTATTAGATGTAAAATATAAGGGGAGTATTTTTAAGGTTGAGGATTCTTACTCATTAGTGTTGGATATCTTCTATAAGTATAAGGCTAAATGTGCCCGATGTTTAACTGAAGTAGAAGAAGAATTAGGAACTAGGGTCCAGGGAGACTTAGTAAGCAGCGATACAAGCACTAATGACCAAGACCATAACATGATTTTTCTTAAAAACCATAGCTTGGAAATTGAGGAGCTTGTAATTTCAGAAGTTAATTCATCTATACCTATGAGGGTAATTTGTGATGAGAACTGTAAAGGCCTATGTTTAAAATGTGGCATAGATCTTAATAAAAGTGGTTGTGACTGTGATTTTGAATATTATGACCCAAGGCTTGAAAAATTAAGAGATTTATTTTCAAATGATGAGGAGGTGTTTTAGATGGCAGTACCAAAGCGTAAAACTTCAAAAGCTAGAAGAGATAAAAGAAGAGCATCTTCATATAGACTAAATAAAGCTACTGTTAGCGAATGTCCACAATGTCATGAGCCAAAACTACCTCATAGGGTGTGTAAGTCTTGTGGTTATTATAAGAACAGGGAAATTATTGAAGTTGAATAAGAGAGAAAAGATAGTGATTAGTCACTATCTTTTTTGATATAATATTGATTTTTTTACCATACTAATATATATTGTATATCAGTGATAGCAATACTTATCTAGGAGGCTAATATGAAATTAATTGTAGATGGAATGGGAGGAGACAAGGGACCTGTTGAAGTAGTAAAAGGTATTGTAGATGCAGTAAACCAGTATAAGGTAAATATAGTGATT
Organism: uncultured Tissierellaceae bacterium; assembly: GCA_964519585.1. Taxonomy (GTDB): domain Bacteria; phylum Bacillota; class Clostridia; order Tissierellales; family Tissierellaceae; genus CAZFIO01. The sequence continues at coordinate 1,518 of CAZFIO010000058.1, read as the reverse complement.
GTTGGGAAAGAGGACCTGCTTGAAAAGGAGTTAATTAAATATAATTACCCTATAGACATGATTGAGATTTTAAATGCACAAGATATCATAAGCAATGAAGATGAGCCAACCTATGCTATAAGAAGAAAAAAAGAATCTTCTATGGTAGTTGGCCTAAAGGCCCTATCAGATGGATTAGGTGATGGTTTCCTATCAGCTGGAAGTACTGGAGCTTTGCTAGCAGGAGGACTCTTTATTGTAAAAAGGATAAAAGGGGTAAAACGTGCAGCACTTACCACAGTATACCCAAGTCAAACAGGTTTTTCTTTATTGGTTGATGCAGGAGCAAATGTTGATTGTAAAGCAGATTATTTGGAGCAATTTGGCCTTATGGGATCTATCTATATGGAAAATGTTTTAGGTATAAATAAGCCTAAGGTAGGATTAGTGAATATTGGCAGCGAGGAAGAAAAAGGAAACGCCCTAGCTAAGGAAGCCTATGACCTGCTAAGTAATCTTGATATAAATTTTGTTGGCAATGTAGAAGGTAGGGATTTACCCCTAGGCCTTGTAGATGTTATAGTATGCGATGGTTTTGTTGGCAATGTAATACTAAAGACAACAGAAGGTGTGGCAATGTTCCTTATGGATCAAATTAAAGATTCTATAAATGCAAGCCTTAAATCAAAAATAGGGGGACTCTTAATAAAGTCCAAAATGAAAGACCTTAAGAAAAAAATTGATTATAGGGAATATGGTGGGGCTCCCTTATTGGGTACACAAAAACCTATAGTAAAGGCACATGGAAGTTCTGATGCCTATGCAATAAAAAATGCCATAAAACAATTAATCAATTTTATTAATGAGGATGTAATAGAAATTATAGAAAAAAATATTAATTAGGGAAATAAAAAAGATTCCTTGTATGTTAAAAAGATATTTATAAATAGAACTAGGAGGAACTGTATTTTAAATAGGCAGTTTGATTCACTAGTAAAAATATATTTTGGAGGAGATAGATATGATTTTTGAAAAAGCTAAGGAAATTATTAAGGAACAATTTAATGTGGACGAAAATACACTAAGCCCTGAAACATCTTTTACAGATGACTTAAATGCTGATTCTTTAGATTTAGTTGAATTGGTAATGGCCTTAGAGGATGAATATGGCATAGAGATTGAGGATGATTCTATAGAAACTATTAAAACCATAGGGGATGCGGTAAACTATATAAAGCATACTTTAGGTGAAGATAATTAATAAAGGTACAAAATGTACCTTTATTAATTATCTTCAACATGGGAGGAATTATAATGTTGAAGTCAGACTTGATTGAATTGGAAAAGGATTTAAATTATTTCTTTAAAGATAATTCATTACTAATAAATGCACTTACCCATAGTTCATATGCAAATGAAAATAAATTGAAAATAGATCATAGTAACGAAAGATTAGAGTTTTTAGGTGACACAATACTAAATTTGGTAGTTAGTTTATACCTTTACCATAAGCACCCTAATTATCCAGAGGGAGAATTG
>CAZFIO010000057.1:0-12244 GCA_964519585.1 uncultured Tissierellaceae bacterium | reverse complement strand
CCAATACATGCTAATTGAAGAGGCTCTAGGAACTTCCATGTCAAATATTATTGTTACACCTAAGGATATAGATGTTTTAATAGATGATTTTTCTATTATTCTAGCCAATGGTCTAAATATGGCTATACACCCTGGAATTGACTTGAAAGATGTCAATAGATATATTAGATAAGACTAAATAAACATATATTTTACCTCCTGTGAATATATATTTTATATTGGAATATAAACTAGGGGGTAAAGTAGATGAAGAGAAACCATAAAAGCACTTATTTAATAATAGCAATTCTTTGCCTTATATTATTAAATATAGGTTCTATGGCAATCATCTTAGGTAAAAATATAGAGAATATTAAGGAAGATAGGGCTGGTTTCTTTTACAGGGTAAGGACTAGCTTCAATATAAGCAAGCTAACTAGGGAGGTTTTTGGAAACTTATTTATAAAAGATAGTAAGGAAATAGAAATTATTAACTATGATGAACTGGAAATGATTGATGATTTTATGATAATTAATGAAATAGAAGAGCTAGAAAATCTTATTATAGTAAAGGATTCCCAGGGTAAACATATGGTTGAAAATATTCCTGAACTCCTTAAATTGAAGAAAATTAATTATAATAAGGATAAGCCATACATCTTTATGTATCATACTCATGCTACTGAGGCCTTTATGCCCTATGAGGGAAATCAACACCACAACCCAGATAACAATAAAAACATGGTAAGGGTAGGTTCAACCTTGGCTAAGGTTTTGGAAGCCAGTGGACATAATATAATACATGAAAAAACCCACCATGATAGGCCCTCCTATAATCAATCATACTCTAGGTCACTCTATACCCTGAACAAGGTTATGGAAGAGGAAAGTAATTTAAAAATATTTTTAGACCTACATAGGGATGGAATAGAAATGGACCACCCAAATGCAGAAAAAAGATTAGAAGCTTTCAAGGCTAAAATCAATGGGATAGACACAGCCACTTTTTCCTTGGTAGTTGGTCCTCATTCTGACAACTATGACAAGGTTTTAGGCTTTGCTAAATATATTAAGGCAGTTTCTGATATCCTGTATCCAGACTTATGTACTGGTATAATTATAAAAAAGGTTGGGAAGTTTAATCAATTTGTTTCAGATTATACTGCACTTTTAGAAATTGGAAGCAATGGCAATACCTTAGATGAGGCTTTAGAATGTGTTAAGCTGGTTGGGGAGGTCCTAGATACGGCTATAAGGGGAATAAGTGAAGAATAAAGAAGGATAATAAAATCAAAAGGACTTTAAGAAGTTTTAAAAGAATGATATAATACTTCTTATGAAGACTCGAGTATAATAGGAGGAGTTGTTAATGAGAGAGCGAAGGTATTATACCCCAGATGAAGGGGTTGAATGGGGAAAGAGTGTAGTTATTGCAATTATTATTGCTTTTTTGATTAAAACATTTATTTTTAATTCTACCCTTGTAATGGGAAGTTCAATGGAACCTACCCTACATCCTTCAGATAGATTGTTTGCAGAAAAGATAAGTATATATTTGAAAAAATATGAAAGGGGAGACATTATAGTTCTAAAGGCTCCTGATGAGGATAAAAAAGACTATATTAAAAGGATAATAGGTCTAGAAGGTGATAAGGTTGAAATCAAAGATGGACAGGTTTATATAAATAATGAACTTCTTCTAGAAGATTATATCTTAGAAGACTCATATACACATAGCTATGGAGAAATTTCCTGGTTGGTTCCAGAGGGAGAAGTGTTTGTTCTTGGGGACAATAGGGACGATGGAGCAAGCAAGGATAGTAGGGTATTTGGCACCATATCTGTGGACTCTATAAAGGCTGTTACTTGTTTTAGATACTATCCTTTTGATAAGAGTTTTGGCAAGATAAACTAGAATAAACTACCAGGTTTTGGTTATGATAATCATGGTGATGATTATGGAAACTAGGATAGATAAGTTAAAAAGACTTAATAAGGAAAGGCGATACAAAAGAATTAAATACTTGGTTGTCTTTCTTTTTCTAATCTTTATGTTTATTGGAATGATTTTAGTTAATAATGAGGCAAGGCAACTTGATTTATTAGAAAATCCTGTATTATTCAAGATAGACCTTAAGAATAATAAACTAGTGATTTTGGGGGAAAAATATTATCTTGATTTTAAAATCTTAAAAAAACAAATTTAGTCCAGGATATCTGGTCTTTGTTTTTTTTACATATAAAAATATATTTGACAATATCATATGGTTTTGATAATATCGAATAAAATATAAAAACGAAAAAGTCTGAGAAGAGGCAGCGGTAACAATTAGTAGGAAACGAAAGGTGTTATCGCCGAAATACAGCTTGTATTGGGGCTATATCTAACAGGTATAGAACTGTCAAAATAAAATTGCCCAATTTTATTTTGGAGTACTTCTCTTACTTAAGGGCAGAAGGTAAACCCCAAACTATAAGCACCTTTTGCTTATAGTTTTTTTGCGTATAAATAGAGAGGATGAGATTATGAAGTTACAGGGTACAATGAGGATAGAAGATAATCAATTATTAATTGGGGGAGTAAAGGTTAGTACTTTAAGTAAAAAATATGGAACCCCATTATATATTATAGATCAGGAAGAAGTTGAGTATAAATGTAATCTATTTAAAGAAAACTTTAGCCATGAATATTTAAGGGGGGAAGTAGCATATGCTTCCAAAGCCTTTTTAACCTTAGGAATGGCACAGTTAATAGCAAGGGAAGGACTTAGTATTGATGTGGCATCAGGTGGTGAACTATACACTGTATATAAGGCAAATTACCCCATGGAGAAGGTCTACTTCCATGGAAACAATAAAACAATAGAGGAACTAGAATTAGCAATTAAATTAAACTGTGGAAATATCATATTAGATAATAACAATGAGGCTAAGGTACTAGGAGAATTACTTAAAAAGTACAATCATAATATCAATGTATTTTTAAGGGTAAACCCGGGAATAACTGCAGAAACCCATAAATATATCATGACCACAACAGATGACTCAAAATTTGGAGAAACAATTTTTCACGAGGAAATCTTCCAGTTAATTGAGTATATAAAAAGTAATAAGTTTATGAAATTTAGAGGACTTCATTGTCATATAGGATCACAAATATTTAAAGAAGAATCCTACCTTAGCATGGTAGATGAAATGCTTAATTTTTACCAATTAGTAAAAGAACAGTTGGGTCTTGAATTTGAAAGCATTAATCTAGGTGGTGGATTTGGAGTTTATTATGTAGAAGGGGACTATCCTATTGATTTAGGACCATTTTTACAGAAGTTAATAAATTATGTTTATCAAGGAAGCTGTGGAAGAGGACTTAATATAAAAAATGCAATTATAGAGCCAGGGCGTGCAATTATCTCTAATTCAGGTTCTACCTTATATACTGTAGGTAGCACCAAAAAGACATATAGTGGAAAAGAATATATTTTTATAGATGGAGGAATGAGTGATAATCCGCGGCCGGCCTTATATGAGGCTAAGTATGAAGGTATTCTAGCTAATAAGGCTGAGGATGAACCTGATAGGATATACACCATAGCAGGTAAATTATGTGAATCAGGAGATATCCTAATAAAGGATATAAAATTGCCTCAGGCAAATATGAACGATCTTTTATTAATTTCATCAACGGGGGCATACAATTTCAGTATGAGTAGTAACTACAATAGACTTACTAGGCCAGCTGTAGTACGAGTCAAGGATGGAAAGCATGATCTTATGGTTAGACGACAAACATACGATGATCTTATTAGTTTAGATAAGGAATTATAAAAAATAGAGGGTAATACCAATGACAATATTTAAAGGTTCAGGAGTTGCAATAGTCACACCATTTAATAATAATGGATCTATCAATTATGAAGAAATGGCTAGATTACTAGAATTCCAAATTGAAAACAAGACCGACGCAATTATTGTTGCAGGAACAACAGGGGAGGCCTCTACCTTAAATGATGAGGAACAATTAGCCCTAATTGATTTTACTGTAAAAAAGGTTAATGGACGTATTCCTGTAATAGCAGGGACAGGTAGTAATGATACGCGACATGGGATAAAATTAAGCATTGATGCATGTAAATTAGGTATAGATGGATTACTTATGGTAACCCCATACTATAACAAGACTTCACAAAAAGGTTTAATAGAGCATTTTACATCCATAGCAAAACATGTTGATAAGCCAATCATCCTATATAATGTACCTGGCAGGACCCAAGTCAATCTATTACCCAAGACAGTTTATGAATTAAGCAAGCTAGAGAATATAGTCGGATTAAAGGATGCTACAGGGGATTTATCCTATACAGTTGAAGTTATTAGGCTTTGCGGACCAGATTTTGCAGTTTATTCTGGTAATGATGATGTTATCGTACCCTTATTATCTGTAGGTGGAGTCGGGGTTATATCTGTATTAGCAAATATTGCTCCCAGAGAAACACATGATTTAGTTGATTTCTATTTAAATGGCAATATAAAAGAATCAGCAGCATTACAATTAAAATACAAACCACTAATAGATGCATTATTTGTAGAGGCAAATCCTATCCCGGTAAATAAGGCATTGGAATTAATGAGATATGATGTGGGACCATTAAGATTACCACTGGTTGAAGCTTCATCAGAAACCACAGCACTCTTAGTAGAAAAAATGAAGGAAGTTGATCTTATATGAGAATCTTATTGAGTGGATATAGTGGGGCCATGGGTAGGGTAATTACAGAGCTCCTTAAGGAAAATAATAGATATATAATTGTGGCAGGATATTCTCGTACTATAGCAGAGGGATTTGATTATCCAGTATACAATAATATATTTGATATTAAAGAAGAACTTGATCTTATTATAGATTTTTCCAATGTAGGAGCCTTAGCCACTGTTTTAGAATATGGGCTAGAGAAAAAGCTTCCTATGGTCATAGCATCTACAGGCTTTGGGGACGAAGAATACGAAAAAATTAAGAAGGCATCCTTTTATGTGCCCATTTTACAAGCTGGAAATATGAGTCTAGGGGTAAATATATTGCTAGACATGCTTGGAAAAGTGGCAGGATCTCTCAAGGAATTTGATGTAGAAATTATAGAAAAGCATCACAGATATAAGGTGGATGCTCCCAGTGGGACTGCGCAGATGTTAGTGGATGCTGTTAAATCGGGGCGCGGGGATGTAAGCAGGCTTGTCCATGGTCGTGAAGGAAATCAAACTAAAAGGCAAGATGGAGAAATTGGTGTCCTTTCAGTTAGGGGAGGAACAATCGTAGGTGAACATAGTGTAATCTTTGCTGGAATTGATGAGGTGGTAGAAATCAAGCATACTGCCCTATCAAAAAGAATTTTTGCCAATGGAGCCATGAAGGCAGCGGATTTTATAGTTGGAAAAACAAAGGGACTATACAGCATGAAGGATGTGATCCAATGATAAGGATTGGAATTATAGGCTATGGTAACCTAGGCAGAGGAGTTGAAAGAGTAGCTTCCTTGAATAAGGATATAGAAGTTGTAGGAGTATTTACTAGAAGAAATCCTGAAGAGGTTTCTACTTTATACTCTAAGGTCTATGACCTGAATAATCTCTTGGAATTTAAAGGCCATATAGATGTGTGTATTTTATGTGGAGGTTCTGCAAATGATTTGCCAGAGCAAACTCCTAAAATCATCAAGGGTTTTAATACAGTGGATAGCTTTGATAATCATGGGAAAATTCCAGAGTATTTTAAGAAAATAGATAAAATAGCCAAAGCTAATGGAACCGTATCAGTAATTTCAGCAGGTTGGGATCCAGGTTTATTTAGTATAAATCGCTTAATAGGGGAAGCTATTTTACCCCAGGGTGATACCTATACTTTCTGGGGAAAGGGAGTAAGTCAAGGGCATTCGGATGCTATTAGAAGTATAGAAGGGGTAAAGTACGGGGTTCAATATACAATTCCAAATGAGGAAATTATAGAAAGGATTATAGGTGGGGAAAAACTGGAACTCTCCACAGCTGATGGACACACCCGTCTTTGTTATCTAGTTAAAGATGAGAAAGCAAATGAGGATAGAATCTGTGAACAAATAGTTTCCATGCCAAACTATTTTGCTGATTATAAAACCATTGTTAAATTTATAACTGAAGAAGAATTTAAAAAGAAACATTTGGGCATGCCCCATGGTGGGAGGGTACTTAGAATTGGGAATACTAAGGATGGCACCACTCATGTTTATGAATTTAAGTTAAAATTAGAAAGCAATCCAGAATTTACTGCAAGTGTTAGTGTTTCCTATGCAAGGGCTTGTTATAGATTAGTTAGGGAAGGTAATAAGGGGGCCTATACAGTCTTAGACATTCCTCCTAAATATCTGTCTCCAAAGACAGATATACAATTGCAGATTGAACTATTGTAAGTATTAATCCGCATAGATTTTGATAAAATATCTAAGGCTTTCTGGATTTTCAGATGGAGGGATAAATTGATGAATATAGTAGTGTCAAAGTTTCGAGGAAGTTCCTTAGCAAATGGTACTCAATTTACCAAGGTAAAGGATATTATCTAATATTGGGCTAGATTCCAAATTGGATAAGCTTATAGCTGATATTCAAGGTCAGTGTAAACCTGATGATATTATTATATTTCCTGATATGACATTGATAGCAGTTGTAGGCAGGGGAATGGCAAGGACAAAAGGAATTTCAGGTAGAATATTTACTGCTCTAGCTAATAATGGAATAAGAATCAGGATGATTTCTCAAGATTCCAGTGAATTAAACCTCATAATAGCAGTTGGAAAGAATGATTTTAATAAGGCAATTGAAACAGTTTAAAGATGTATTCAATAAAAGTTATAAAGTTTGTCCTAGAAGGAGTTTGGTATTATATCTAGTCTGCGTAAGTAATTAGACCTTAAAACAGAATATACTTTTTCAGTTAATAATTAGTTTAAGCTTTAAGCTTAAAAATATATTTATAATTGCTTAAATGGATACTTGGCTTTTTTAACACTAAAGGAATAAAATAAAGAAGGATTGGAAAAAATTCAAGGAAATGTAAATATATTGTTTGATACAAACCATGAAAAATGCTATCGATATAAACACAGTTGGTAAAAAGTGTTGGACAATTCAACTTGTAAATTATAGGATACAAGAATATTGGTCTTTTGTTTTACATACATGTAAATATTTGCTATAATTAGCTAGAGTTATGGGAATTAAAGGAGGAAATAATTATTTATGTACAATATTGATATAAAAAATATTAGAAACTTTTCTATTATAGCCCATATTGACCATGGTAAATCCACCCTGGCTGATAGGTTAATTGAAAGAACTGGTATGTTGACTCAAAGAGAAATGCAGTCCCAAGTTTTAGATAGTATGGACTTGGAGAAGGAAAGAGGCATAACAATCAAGCTTAAGGCTGTAAAACTTGTATATAAGGCCCAGGATGGTGAAGACTACATACTAAACCTTATTGACACACCAGGCCATGTTGATTTTAATTATGAGGTATCCAGATCTTTGGCGGCCTGTGAGGGTGCCATACTTATAGTAGATTCTACCCAGGGCATAGAAGCTCAAACCTTGGCCAATGTATACCTAGCCCTGGAAGAGGACCTAGAAATTGTACCTGTTATAAACAAAATTGACCTACCAAGTGCTAGGCCCGATGAGGTTAAAGAAGAAGTGGAAGATATTATCGGTATAGATTGTGAAGACGCTCCTATGATTTCTGCTAAAGATGGCATAAATATTGATGATGTACTTGAAGCTATAGTGAAAAAGGTTCCAGAACCCACTGGTAATTCTAAGGAGCCACTAAAAGCCCTGATATTTGATTCCTTCTACGATACCTATAAGGGTGTTATTTGTTATATTAGAGTCTTTGAAGGGACAATAAAACCAGGTATGGAAATTAAAATGATGTCAAGTGGAAAGACTTTTGAAGTTGCAGAGGTGGGAGTTAACACAAATAAACATATTTTAGTAGATGAGTTAAAGGCAGGAGATGTAGGTTTTGTAACTGCAAGCATTAAAAATGTCAAGGAAGCTACAGTAGGAGATACCATAACAGATAAAAACAATCCTACAGATAAACCCCTAGCAGGATATAAAAAGGTAGTCCCAATGGTTTATTGTGGAATCTACCCAGCTGAGGGTGAAGATTTCAACTCAGTCAGAGAAGCCTTAGAGAAATTACAGGTAAATGATGCTGCTCTAATATTTGAGCCAGAGACATCTGTAGCCTTAGGATTTGGTTTTAGATGCGGCTTTTTAGGGCTTCTTCATATGGAAATTATCCAGGAAAGATTGGACAGGGAGTTTGATTTAAACATCATAGCAACTGCTCCAAGTGTTATTTATAGGATTACAAAATCTTCCGGTGATATTATAGAGATACAAAATCCTACTGATCTACCCCCAACAACAGAAATAGAAAAAATGGAAGAGCCTATTGTCACCGCTTCAATAATGACACCTACTGATTATGTAGGGGCAATAATGGAATTATGTCAAAACAAAAGGGGTATATTTTTGAATATGGAGTACCTTGAAGAAACTAGGGTAGTCATGCACTATGAGCTTCCACTAAACGAAGTAATTTACGACTTTTTTGATGCTCTAAAATCAAAAACCCGAGGATATGCCTCTTTTGATTATGAACTTAAGGGTTATCAAGAATCAGAATTGGTAAAACTAGATATATTAATAAATGGTGAATCCGTAGATGCATTTTCCTTAATAGTCCATGAAGAAAAGGCCTATGAAAGAGGTAGGAACATTGCTGAAAAATTAATAGATGTAATCCCCAGGCATCAATTTGCCATACCCATACAGGCAGCTGTAGGATCCAAAATCATTGCTCGAGAAACCATTCGGGCCTTAAGGAAGGATGTACTAGCCAAGTGCTATGGAGGAGACATCTCCAGGAAGAAAAAACTTTTAGAAAAACAAAAAGAAGGTAAGAAAAGAATGAGGCAGATTGGTTCAGTAGAAGTTCCCCAAGAAGCCTTTTTAACGGTCTTAAAATACGACGAATAAGAGGAATGCACCTATAGGTGCATTCCTTTATCATGGAGGCGGCTATGAAAGAAATTAGTCTATATATTCATATACCATTTTGCATGAAAAAATGTTTTTACTGTGATTTTGTCTCCTTTGAAAATAAGGACAATGAAATTGCTAAATATATGAAATACCTATTAAAGGAAGTATCTCTCTACAAGGAAAAGTTAAAAGAATATAGGCTTACCAGTATATTTATAGGAGGAGGGACCCCTTCCCATATAAATGAAGAATATATAGAGGAATTGTTAAGCCATATTTACTCACACTTTGCCACTTCAAGTTTTATGGAGGTTACTATAGAGGTAAATCCAGGAACTTTTGATTATCAAAAGGTAAATAGCTATTATAAATCAGGCATCAATCGTCTTAGTATGGGAGTGCAAACATTTCATGACCATTTGTTAAAAGACATAGGGAGAGTTCATAGTAAAGCAGACATATTTGAGTCTTATGACATATTAAGGGCGGTAGGATTTAGAAATGTAAATTTTGATATGATGTTTGGTCTACCTAATCAAAGCTTTGAAGATATTATGACTGATTTAAATATAATAAAGGATTTAGATCTACAACATATATCCTACTATAGTCTTATTTTTGAAGAGGATACTCCCATGGAAAAGTGGTATAGGGAAGGCAAGCTTAGTTTGCTAGGTGAGGATGAAGAACGGTCTGCCTATCACTATATAATTAAGGCCTTAAAGGAAATTGGATTTAACCATTATGAAATATCAAACTTTTCAAAGGATAATTACCAATGCAGGCACAATAGGGCTTATTGGGAAATCAGGCCCTATATAGGCCTAGGACTAAATAGTCATTCTAATTTTATGGGTGAAAGATTTTGGAATCATTCAAATTTAGGGGAATATTATAGGGACATTGATTGTGGAAAGTTTCCCATTGAAGCTAAAGAGACTATAGATATAAAAATTGAAATAGCTGAATACTCTATATTTGGAATTAGACTTATTGAGGGAATTAATAAAGAAAAGTTCAAAAAAAGATTTAAGAAAGATATAGAAAGCATATATGGTGATGTCATTAGAAAACATATAAATAATGGTTTGCTAGAAGATAATAATAAGAATATAAAATTAACAAAAATGGGCCTAGACCTGGCAAATTTAGTTGAATTAGATTTTTTTCTATAAGCTATTGACAAAGAATAAAAGAAGTGGTAACTTATTAATGTAAGAATTAGCACTCGAGAGCACAGAGTGCTAACAACATCCTAGAATGTAGAATTCGAGGTGAGAATTATGTTGGATGAAAGGAAAATCAGGGTTTTATTTGCCATTATTAATAGCTATATAGATAGCGGTGACCCAATTGGGTCTAGAACCATTTCAAAAACATCTGATTTAGGTGTAAGCTCTGCTACTATTAGGAATGAAATGTCTGATTTAGAGGATTTAGGGTTTTTAAATAAACCTCATTCTTCTGCAGGAAGGGTTCCTTCAGACAAGGCATATAGGTTATATGTTGATGAACTTCTGAAAAAAAACCCTATTACTACAGATATAATAAGGGGTTTAAAGATTAAGGATATGCTAATGAATGAGTCATGGGAAATAGATGACTTAATTCAAAACTCTGCCAAAATCCTTTCTGCCCTTACCTCTTATACATCAGTTGTGGCATCACCAAAAATGAAAAGTAGCAGGGTTAAGCAAATACAGCTGGTATCTTTAGATGACTTAGGTGTATTAATAATTATAGTATGTGATACAGGTATTGTTAAAAATTCAATATTTAAGCCTGGGAAACCAATTGGCAATGATAGATTAAATATCATATCTAATTTTCTTAATGCTAAGTTAAAGGGAATGACTATAGAAGACTTGGTAGTTCAATTAGAAAGTGATGTATTTGAGGAATTATATGAATATAAAAGCATTGTTGAGAATCTAATACCAATAATTAATAATTCTATAGAAGATCTAGTGACAATTGATTTATACTCTGAAGGTTTGACAAAGATATTAAACTATCCAGAATTTAAAGATATAGAAAAAGCCAAGTCTTTTATTTCTTTTGTAGAAGATAAGAATTTGATACTAGATATCCTGTTAGATAATCCTAACCAGGGAGTAGACATAATAATTTGAAGTGAAAATCTTTATGCACCAATTAAGGACATTAGTATAATTACTGCTAGCTATACCCTAGGTGGAAAGCTTATAGGGAAAATTGGGCTTATAGGACCAACCAGAATGGATTATCTAAACTTAATAGATACTGTTAATGTTTTTTCTAAACATATAAGTGATAACCTAGAAAAACTATTTGGTAATAAATAAGATGCAAGAGGTGAAGAAATGGCAGAAAACAAGGAAGTAAATAAGGATGAAGAATTTAAGGAAGTTTTGGAAAAGGAAACAGACAGGGATGAGGGCTTAGATGACATTGTGCTAAAAAAAGATAAGGAAATTGAAGATAATCTCAATAGCCTACTGAGACTACAGGCAGACTTTAACAATTATAAAAGAAGGACTGAAAAGGAAAAAGAAAGCCTGGTATCTTATGGTGTTGAAAAGATTGCCTGTGGACTATTCCCCATCTTAGACAACTTTGAAAGGGCTTTAAATAGTTGTGAAGATAAGACAGATAACTTTTTTCAGGGTGTAGAAATGATTTATAATCAGCTATATAATATCTTGGCGGATAATGGGATTAAGGAAATCAACCCCTTGCACGAAAAGTTTGATCCAAATTTTCATGAAGCAGTTCATATAACAAAAAATGAAGAATATGAGGAAGGCACTATAGTAGAAGTTTATAAAAAAGGATATATGCTAAATGATAGAATCCTTAAATATTCTGAAGTTATAGTAGCTGAATAAATTTTTAGGAGGAAGATTAAATGGGTAAAATAATAGGAATTGATTTAGGAACAACGAATTCTGCTGTTGCAGTAATGGAGGGTGGAGAACCTGTAATTATTGCTAATTTAGAGGGTAATAGAACTACTCCCTCAGTAGTTGCATTTGCCAAAGATGGAGAGAGGCTAATCGGTGAAACTGCTAAAAGACAGGCAATCACAAATCCAGATAGAACTATTCAATCTATAAAAAGGGAAATGGGTACAAACCATAAGAATAAAATTGATGATAAGGATTTTACTCCTCAGGAAATATCTGCCATGATCTTACAAAAAATTAAG
>CAZFIO010000056.1:0-12266 GCA_964519585.1 uncultured Tissierellaceae bacterium | reverse complement strand
TTTACCATATTTAACATGCATTTGAATTCTCCTTTGCATTTAAAAAATAAAAGCTAGTCATTCTAGCCTTTATTCTTTAAAATACCCAAAGCCTTATCTAAAATCAGACTTGCCACCATATCCTTACTCATTAAGGGATAGGAATTAAAAGCACCAGTATTCTCTATGATTGTAACAATATTAGTGTCCCCTTTAAAGCCAGCACCCTCTACAGTCACATCGTTAGCTACGATAAAGTCTAAGTTTTTCTCTTTCATTTTTTCTTCTGCATACTTTTCTAAATTATCAGTTTCAGCCGCAAATCCAATAACTATTTGGTTCTTTTTCATATTGCCATAATGTTTAACAATATCAGGATTTTTAACCATTTGGATATCTAATGAATTGCTTTCATTTTGTCTTTTCTTGATTTTTTTATTACTGAAGTCTTTAGGCCTATAATCTGAAGGTGCAGCAGCTTTTATTAGTATTTGACAATCAGGAAAATACTCTCCAACCGCATCAAACATTTCTTGTGTGGTTCTAACACTGACCAAATCAACCCCTTTAGGCTTTTCCAGGCTTGTTGGCCCTGATACAAGAACTACATCTGCTCCTCGCTTTACAGCTTCTTTAGCTATACTATAGCCCATTTTACCACTAGAATGGTTTGAGATAAACCTTACAGGATCTATAGGTTCAATAGTTGGCCCAGCCGTAATAAGGATTTTCAAACCATCCAAATCCTTTTCTAGAAAACTACTTTCTAAATACTCAACTATCTCGGCAGGTTCAGCCATTTTCCCTGCACCATAGTCCCCACAGGCTAGTAAACCTACACCAGGGTCTATAAATTCGTATGATAATTCCTCCAATTTTTTCATGTTTTCCTGAACTATAGGATTATTGTACATTTCAGTATTCATAGCAGGAGCAAATATTACTTTAGAGCTTGATGCCATTATCACGGTGGTCAACAAGTTATCGGCTATACCATTAGCTATTTTTCCAATTGTATTAGCAGTGGCAGGAGCTACCAATATAATATCAGCTTTTTTTGCCAAAGAGATATGTTCAACATCATAGTTTTTAACATTTTGAAACATATCCCTATATACAGGATTATTAGACATTGTCTGAAAGGTTAAAAAGTTCAAGAATTCCTCTGCTGCTTCTGTCATAATTACATCTACATTGTAGCCTTTCTTTACTAGACGGCTAACTAAATCTGCTGCCTTATATACTGCTATACCACCAGTAACTCCCAGGACAATATTTTTTTCTTTTAGCATATTATCACCTACTTTATACTATCTATTTGTGGGTTTTGGTAGCTTATCTTACCTTCTACTATCTCTTCTATAGCTATTGTTACTGGTTTTGTGGACTCAGTATCAATCAAAGGTTCCTCTCCCTCTATAAGCTGACGTGCCCTCTTGGCAGTAAGCATTACTAATGTGTATTTACTATCTCCCTCTTTTAAAACATTTTTAAATGATGGATTTAACATTTATTTACCTCCTTGTGGAATTAACATTTCCTTAATATTCTTATGCCTTTTTACCCTTAATTTTTCAGCCCTAATGATATTCTCTACATCTATTATAGCTTCCTCAACCTTGTCATTTACAACAAAGTAGTCATATTCACCAACAAAGTTTAACTCCTCAAAAGCGTTTTTAAACCTTCTTTCTATATCCTCCTCAGTTTCTGTGCCTCTTTTAATTATTCTATTTTTTAATTCATCCATAGTTGGGGGTAGCAGAAATACAAAGACCACATTTTTATAGTTTTTCTTAACCTGCATTGCCCCCTGAACATCTATTTCCAAGAGAACTATTTCTCCCTTTTCTATCTCATTTATAACAAATTCTCTAGGTGTACCATAGAGATTATTATGGACATTAGCATATTCAAGAAACTTGTTATTTTCTATCTTTTCCTTGAAATCGTCCTCTTCAATGAAAAAATAGTTCAAACCTTCCTCTTCACCAATTCTCTTTTTTCTGGTAGTTGCAGAAACAGAAAATATTATATCATTATTTCTTTCCAGCAAGGCCTTACTTACTGTACCCTTCCCTGAACCAGAAGGTCCAGAAATAACCAACAAAAATCCCTTAGACATTGAAATCACCTGACCCTATATTCTTATTCTATTTTTTTTGAATTTAAACGATTAGCAATAGTTTCTGGCTGAACAGCAGCTAAAATTATGTGCCTACTATCAGTAATAATTACTGCCCGTGTTTTTCTCCCATAGGTTGCATCTATCAGCAATCCCTTATCCCTATTTTCCTGAATAAGCCTTTTTATAGGTGCTGATTCAGGACTAATAACAGATATAATCCTATTATTTGCAACCATATTTCCAAAACCAATATTTATCAACTTTAATTCCATTTTAAACCCCCATTCTATTCTATATTCTGTATTTGCTCCCTAATTTTCTCTAATTCAGATTTCACTTCAACAACTATATTAGTAATTGTCTCATCGCTAGACTTACTACCAATAGTATTTACTTCCCTATTGAATTCCTGAATTAAAAAATCAAGTTTTCTTCCTATGGATCCACTTTCGTCTAAAATACCTTTTAATTGCTTAATATGGCTTCTTAACCTAACAATTTCCTCATCTATGGAACTTTTATCTATAAAATATGCCACTTCATTGTTTAACCGGTCTTCATCCAAGACTGCATGTGATTCTAAAATTTCCTTAATTCTTGCTTCTAACTTATTTTTGTATTCATCTATTACATTAGGGGCTCTGTTTTCTATTTTGCTTATACAAGTTTCAATATTTGCCACCTTGTCAAGAATATCTTTTTTTAATTCCATGCCTTCCTTGGTTCGCATAGAAATTAGATTTTCAATAGCTATATCTAGAGCTAAAAAAAGGCCTTGACTAATTATATCTTCATCTACTTCTTTTCTTTTTGTCTTTACCACATCAGGTATTGCTATTATATTATTTAATCTAATTTTATCATCCATATTTAACTGTATAATTAAATCTTCCAAAGCAATTTTATATGAATTTGCTAAAGGTATATCTATATTTATTTCCACTCCTGATTCATTTGCATATTCTAGGTTTATGTAAACATCAAGTTTCCCCCTATAAACCTGATCTTTAATTCTTTTCTTAATGTTTTCTTCTAGAAAAATAATATGTCTTGGCATCTTAACTAATATATCATTGTATCTATGATTAACTGATTTGATTTCTACTTTGAACCTGTACAATTCATTTTCAAACTCGCCTTTACCATAACCTGTCATGCTTTTAATCAAATTTTCACCCCATTTTAATAGTTTGTAATTTAATATTTCTTAATTTCTTCAAATTATATTGTCTTGTCTTCTTTTAGTCCATAGTTTGTTACAAATTTTTAATATATCTTATCAAATTACTATTTATTTGTAAAAGAATAATTACATGATATAATAAACTATTAAAAGTATGGGAGGAAAAACAATGTCATTCGATGGAATAGTAACACAAGCTCTTGTAGCAGAACTTAAAGAAAATTTAATTGGTGGAAAGATCAATAAAATATACCAACATGAAAAGGATGAAATACTACTTCATATTAGAAATATGGGAAACAACTATAGGTTACTTATTTCTTCCACTAGCAATAACCCAAGAATTTACCTAACAGATTTTGTGAAAGAAAATCCTATGACACCCCCTAGTTTTTGTATGGTCCTAAGGAAACATTTAACAGGTGGTAGAATTCTATCAATCTCGCAAAATGGGTTTGATAGGGTTATACACCTAGATATATCTTCCATAGATGAACTAGGCCAGGATACTGTAAAGAAATTAATCATAGAAATTATGGGAAAACATAGTAACATCATCTTAGTAAATAATGGCGATTTTAAAATAATTGACTCAATAAAAAAAGTGAACTACCAAATTAGTCGAATAAGACAAGTATTACCAGGACTTACTTATGAAAACCCGCCACTCCAAGACAAACTAAATCCTAGCTTCTATAGTAGGGATGACTTTGACAAACTTATTGCCAATTCTAATGGCAATATGCAAATCTATAAATTTTTCTACCAAAACTATCAGGGATTAAGCCCCCTTATCAGTAAGGAAATATGCTTTAATTCAAATATTGATATTTCAAGGCCAATAAACAGTTTAAGTAGTGAGGAGTTAGACTCCTTATACGTTGAATTCGCTGAATCCATGGATCTTGTTAATCAGGCTAACTTTAAGCCAGTCTATATTGAAGATGAACTTAATAATATAATTGCCTTTCATGCCCTTGATTTAAATCAATTTGACCAGATAAGCAAACACTTTAACCACTCAATCTCCAAAATCTTAGATATTGTTTACTATAGAAAAGACAAGACTGATAGGGTTAAGCAGAAATCCCAGGGGATTAGGAAATCAATACAGACCAAGCTGGAAAGAGCCCTAAACAAGCTAGGAAAACAAAAAAATGAATTACTTGTTAGTTTAGATAGGGAAAAGTATAAAATTTACGCTGACCTGATTTCAGCAAACCTTTATAGGATACCTGACAGAAGCCAAGAAATAGTTTTGGAAAACTTTTATGATGAAAACATGGGTGAAATCACTGTTCCTCTAGACAAAATCCTAACACCAGTTGAAAACGCCCAAAGATATTACAAGAGATTTGCAAAATTAAAGAAGGCAGAAAAAGTATTAGAAAAACAAATTCCTGAAACAGAAGATGAAATCTTTTATCTGGAGAACGTTCTAGTAAGTATTGAGAACTCATTAGAAGTTGAAGATTTAAACGAAATAATCCAAGAGTTAACCGATGAGGGTTATATAAAATCCAAAAGAAAAAAAAAGAAAGAAAAAGAGAAAAAAACTTTTGCACCCCACCAATATGTTTCCAGAGATGGATTCAAAATATATGTAGGTAAAAATAATAAACAAAATGAATATTTAAGCCTAAAGTTTGCCCACAAGGAAGATATTTGGTTACATGTTCAAAATATGCCTGGCAGCCATGTAATTATAAGAAGTGAAAATAAGGAGCTTCCAGATACCACTATAGAAGATGCAGCTATACTAGCAGCCTATTATAGTAAGGCTAGAAATGGAAAAAATATCTCCGTTGACTATACTGAAAGGAAAAATGTAAGGAAAATTCCAAATTCTAAGCCTGGTATGGTAAGATATGATAACTTTAGTACAATTTTGGTAAGTCCCTTAAGGGAAAATCTCTTAAAAATAAACAATAATAAAAGGTAGGAATTTATCTTCTACCTTTTTTTTCCAATTCGACCTCATCTATATTATCTATTTCAATAAACCTTACACCTATGATTTCCGATCTAGATGTAGGGACATTTTTCCCAACATAGTCAGGCCTAATGGGCAATTCCCTATGTCCCCTATCGATTAAAACAGCCAACTGTACTTTTTGAGGCCTTCCCTTATTAACAAGAGCATCCAAGGCAGCCCGTACTGTTCTACCCGTAAAAATCACATCGTCCACTAAAACAATTATTTTATTATGTATATCAGTTGTGAATTCAAAATTAATTACAGGATGATAATCAATCTCCTTTAAATCATCCCTGTATAAGGTTATATCAAGTTCTGCAACCTTTACCTCTATACCCTCTATCTCCTTGATTTTTCCAGCTAATCTTTCAGCAAAAGGCAAGCCTCTTGTTTTGATACCAACCAAAAGCACATCTTTAACACCCTTATTTTTTTCAATAATTTCATTGGCTATCCTGGTAATAGCTCTAGAAATAGCTTTTTGGTCCATAATAATAGTTTTTTTCATTGAATTATCACCTGCCTTAATTTAATAACTCCATAACGCTTAGAAAATTTTCAGGAATTTCTGTCCTAAATTCAATATAAGTATAGGTCCTTGGATGAATAAAACCAATCTTTTTTGCATGAAGCAATTGACCTTGGATATTAAATTCATTTTTTTGCTTGCCATAGGTATCATCACCTACAATAGGATGATTAATATATGAGAGATGTACTCGGATTTGATGGGTTCTTCCAGTTTTAAGTTCCAAGTTAAGTAAGGCATAATTAGAAAATTGTTTTATAAGCTTATATTCTGTAATTGCTTCCTTACTATTTAAGTCAGAAACTGTCATCTTCTTCCTATCCCTTCTACTCCTTCCAATAGGCCTATTTATAACACCATCCTGTTTGTTTAGAATTCCTTCTACAAGTGCAATATATTCCCTTTTCACAGTCCTGGCCTTAAACTGTTGAGACAAATACCTATGACTATGATTATTTTTTGCAATCACTAAAAGACCAGATGTATCTTTATCCAGCCTATGTACAATCCCTGGTCTAATAATTCCATTAATTGAAGAAAGGTCTTTTATATGGTATAAGAGAGCATTGACCAGTGTGCCACTATAGTTTCCAGGAGCAGGGTGCACAACCATGCCTTGAGCTTTATCAATAATTGCAATATCTTCATCCTCATAAATAATATTTATGTCTATGTTTTCTTGCTTAATTTCAATTTTTTTTGGTGCAGGTAAATCTACTGTTAGTAAATCTCCCTCTCTAACTAAGTATCTCGGTTTCTTAACTTGACCATTTACAAAAACTCTGCCTTCCTTTATCAGATTTTGAATATAGGTTCTAGATACTTCATCCAATTCTTGGGACAAATATAAGTCTAACCTTTCATTATCATCTTCATCCACATAAAAAGTAATTATTTTCATTTTTTCACCTATGCATCATATTTATCAAATAAAACTAAAAGTACTATTATTCCAGTGCTAATAACAATACAAATATCAGCAAAATTAAATACAGGAAAATCATATTTTCTGAAAAACCTAAAACTTAAAAAATCAACAACATATCCAAACCTAATCCTATCTATAAGATTCCCTATAGCCCCCCCTATTAATAAAGATACAGCTAATATAGTTAATCTATTTAGACTTTTATGATTACCAAACAAATAAAAGGTCAAAAATAAGATTACAGCAAATGTTATAACTATAAATAAGACCCTCTTATGTTTTAGTATTCCAAAAGCAGCTCCACGATTCTCAACGTAGGTCAATTCGAAGAAATTATTAATAATAATATAGGGTTTTGCATCCTTAAGATATTTTATAGCAGCATACTTACTAAGCTGGTCTATAAAAATAATGATAGAAATTAAAAAATAAGTCATCTATTTCCTCCCATAAAGTCAGTTCAATAATTATATTATCCGGTAAAATACCAGATAAGAAAATCTATTATGTATACAAGAAAAAAGAGGCAGTTTGCCCCTGATTTGTAAATCAAAACTACTCTTCAATAAATTCATGTCCTAGATAAGGATCACTTGTTGGCTTAGGATCTTTGGACTCTTCATGAAAATTATCATGACTAACTCCTTCATCTGATTCATCTACTGATGTCGATTCTTCTAATTCCTCATAGGTTTCTATGCCTCCATTAGTTTCATCACTACTTTCATATTCAGTTTCCTTAAGCTCTTCTGTTTGAATTTCATCAAAAAATCTTTCCATGGACATTAATTGTGCATTAATAAAAGATTCATATTTAATTTTAAATGAGAACATTTCTCTCTTTAGATATTCAAATTCTCTATTTATCTTTCTTACATCTTCCCTGGCGCTATCAATTAGGCGGTTACCATTTA
Organism: uncultured Tissierellaceae bacterium; assembly: GCA_964519585.1. Classification (GTDB taxonomy): domain Bacteria; phylum Bacillota; class Clostridia; order Tissierellales; family Tissierellaceae; genus CAZFIO01. Next base: position 4,627 of record CAZFIO010000056.1, on the reverse strand, counting down.
TCTCAGAATCCCTGATAATATTGTCTGCCTTTATCTTTGCAGAGTTTATAACCTCATCTGAAGTATTTTGTGCAAGTACTAACGTATTCTTCAGGGTTTCCTCCATGGCATTAAATTGTCTAATCTGATCTGCCAAGGTACTCACACGATCCTTTAAATCAATATTTTCTTTATAAATCTTTTCATAATCATCTATCACTTCATCCAGAAAAATATCAACTTCTTTTATGTCATATCCCCTAATGGCTCTTTTAAATTCCTTATTCTGAATATCTAAAGGTGTTATCATTTTATCCCCTCCATTAAATTAAAATTCTAATTAAGCATCTGACCCTGCCACGTTTACTGTAACCAATAACTCCTTCCAGCTTTAATCTACCATATCTTCTAACAGAAATTATATCCCCAGGTTTAACCTCCCTAGCTGGCTTATCTATAAGCTCCCAATTTACCTTTACCTGCTGGGCTTCTATAATATTTAAACTATCCTTTCTAGATAAATTATAGGAGGCACTAATCAGAGAGTCCAATCGTAAGGATGATACAAAGACCTGAATTTCCTTATATTTGATTTCAGCTACTTCAATCTGGTCCAAACCAACCTGGCTAATATTAACCCTCTGATTTTTTATTTTTTCTAAATTATACATAATAAAGTCACTAATTTCCTTTTTTAAAATTATATAGGCATGGTCTTTATGAACCAAGATATCACCTATCTTTTCTCTGATTATTCCTAGGCTCAATAAGGAGCCTAAAAAATCCTTATGACTTAATTCTTCATTTGCATATGTTAATTTAAAGCTCTTTATAGCCTCCATTTCATGGCTATAGTTTAAATAATCTGGCCAAAGTACTATTATGTTTCTCTCTGCATCTTTATATCCACCACTAACACAATATGAGATATCCGGAAAACTATTTAATATTGATTGTGCTAGATGTGTTTCATAAGGGTCTAAAAAATCAGTATTTTGAATAATATGCCTATTTAATACAATTTCAATCTTGTCTAATATTCGATTCATTTTCACTATCTTCTCATAATCATTTATATGAGATGTATAAAACTCCCTATCAATTCGCATTATTTAATAAGACCTTTCCAATAAAATTATATAAGAACCTTAAAATTAGTAGAAGTACTAGGGCAGAAAAATCAAAAATACCAGTATTTAAGCCTATCTTATTAATTATAGATCTAATAGAACTTAAAGCAGGTTCAGTTATATTAAAAATCTTATCAACAAATAAACCATTAAATCCACTAATGGAAAAAAAGATTCTTAAAATAATCATAACCTGGAATATTCCTATAAATACTCCTAAAGATTTTAAAAAAATTACCATGGTTTTCTCCCTCATTGAAGTCTACCAGGGGAATATGGCCCTTGTTTTTAATTCCTCTTTTAAACCGTCAATTTCAACATTGTTTGGTGCTAAAACAAATATATCTTTTGTCACTTTTTGAATTTTACCCTCAATCGCATATAGAGCACCATTTAGAAAATCAAATAACTGTCTTTTTAGGCCTGTATCCAGCTGTTCAAAGTTAATCACAACAACCTTTCTAGATTTCAAGTCCTCTACAATATCTGGAGCTTCTTCATAACTTAAAGGTTCATGCACTATGATCTTCATATTAGTATTAGTATGGATATTTACAACCTTATTATTTATACTCCTTGTTTTTGTTGTTACAGGTATATCCAAAGAATCTTCCTCATAAAAATCTTCATCCTCATCATCATAGTCATCAATACCTATGAAGTATTTAAATTTGCTCATAAAGTCAGACATTTTATACCTCCCAAGTTTTATTTTTTAAAGATACCGCTACCAATCCTTACAATATTAGCTCCTTCTTCTACAGCAATTTGATAATCATTGGTCATACCCATAGATAAATAATCTGTAGAAATCTCCTTGTAATTTCTCCTGTTTATATCTTCCCTTAGCTTATATAAACCCCTAAACACACTCCTAAGTTGTTTTTCATCCTTTGTATAGGGGGCTATAGTCATCAATCCCTGAATCTTGATATTGTTAAATCCTATAATCTTTTCTATAAAAGGAAGAACATCTTCCTTACTTAAACCAAACTTACTTTCCTCCTCAGCAATATTAACCTGAATAAGTGTATTAATTATTAAGTTGTTTAGCCTACCACGCCTGTCCAATTCTTTGGCTAAGGATATCCTATCTAAGGAGTGAACCAGCTTCACCTTATCATATATATCCCTAACCTTATTTGTTTGTAGGTGGCCTATCATATGGAAGTTGACAGGCTGGTTAACTTCTTCATACTTTTTACATAATTCATTTGTTCTATTTTCACCTATGTTTTTTATACCCAGATCTATAGCCTCTTTTACCTGGGCAACTTCAACATATTTTGTTACTGCAACAATCTCCACCTTGTCTTTTCTTCCTGCCTTAAACAAAGATTTTTCAATATTTTCATTGATTACATCTAAATTATCTTTTATGAAAATAATTATCCCTCCAATTAATTTAAAATAGTACTAGTCTTTACCCTTTTTGGGTTTAAAATTATTTCATCATATAAAGTAATAGTCCTATACTCTTCATTAAAACCTTTAAGTTTAATATAACCATTTTCATCGCCTTTATCAACAATAGTATACTCATCATCCAAGTCTAAAATTACTACCGGTTTAAATCTAATATTCCCAATAAAATCTTTATATAATACACCCTCTTGATTATTGAAATTATATATAGATTTAGTAGGGATTTTATATACATCCTTTTTGGTTAGAATGATATTTGCATTTATAAATCTTAAATCATATATATCATGTAACTTTTTATTCAATTCAATTACATAAACCATACCTGAACTACTTTCATTTATTTCTACCAATTTGCCCTCCACCTCTATATCTGTTTCTGTTATTTGAAGGGTAATTCTATCATTAAGCTTATATTTATCCTTATCAAAATTGTTTTCAATCTGTAATGCTATATACCAAGCAAAATTATCAATAATTTTGATTCCAAGACCTTCTGTAGTTTCTTCTGGCTCTCTAGCTTCAAATAAGCCTTGTAATTTTTCAAAAGTATAATTTTCAAAGTTCCTAGCTATTAGTTCCTTCTCATAGCCATCAATTTTATAGGTCAAGAGACCTGAAACATCTGCCCTGTAGGATATTAAACTATTATCAAATTGAAGGGTTAGGTCTTCCTTTTCCTTTTTTAAGGCTTCTAATGTAAGCTTTGACAGGGATAACTCAGTAGAGTTATCTACCTCCTCCCCTGTGTTTTGTGGCTTGTCCATTTCCTCCATTAACTTAATAGATTCATTTACTTCTTTAAGTTTATTATTTAGGTAGTTTAAGTTACCCTCAGATTTTAATTCTGCAACCCTATCCCCTACTGCTACCCTAGTCCCTTCTGTAGCAATTTTATCAAGGGTAAACTGGTTAAAACCTTCTACTACATACTCGTTTTTAATTATTATACCCTTGGATTCTCTATCATCATTCCATAAATAGACCTCTGGATAGCCTAGTTTGTAAGTAAAAGTTCTCAGTGTATTTAATGTGTTAATTAAAAAAAATATAAAAATAATAGTAATAATCACTTTATGCAAAAATTTAGACAGTTGATCTTTTTTTTCCCTAATATTCTTCTTCATCTTTATTCATCCTTGGCATTTTCCTAAGACAACTTTATTTCTTTGATGTAGCCTTATTTTGCTATATATTATACCATATATTATATTCATTTCAAAGACTTTACAAAAGCTATTTATTAAGATATACTATTTTCAGTATTAAATTTTGCGGGATGTGGCTCAGTTTGGTAGAGTACAAGTCTGGGGGACTTGGGGTCGCAGGTTCAAATCCTGTCATCCCGACCAATTTAGATATTTATAGGAGTGGCTAGTGTTGTAAAATAGACATTCCTTTTTTTTACATATTAATTTTGTTTTATTTGATATTGCAAGAAATGGCTAAGATGGCTCGCTAAACGGCTCGTGGAAGTTAGCCATCCTTTCTTTAACTAATTTTATAGCACCTATCTGTTTTTAAAAATTAGAGATTAATAGAAAACAAAAAGGACCTAGTTTTATTTAGATCCTTCAATGCCCTAGCAGGGTTTTGTCAAATTATTATACAAATCAGCCCTCCCCTACCATCATTTAAAATTCTTTCAAGGGCCTTTCTTAATTTTTGTCTAGAATTATCTGGCATAGTTTTAAGTTTATTATTCATTTTCTCACTTACCAAATCATAGAGAGACTTGCCAAATAAATTCGACTCCCAAATTCTAGATGGCTCACCTTCAAACTCGGATAGAAAATGTTGTACCAGTTCTTCTGATTGTTTTTCTGACCCTATTAAAGGGGCTACTTCTGTAGTTATGTCTGCCCGCAATACATGTAAAGAAGGGGCTCTAGCCTTCAACTTGACTCCATATCTATTTCCTTGCTTATAAATTTCCGGCTCTGCCAAGTCCATTTCTTCTAGACTAGGACTTACAAGACCATAGCCTATTTCTTTGGCCTCAATTAGAGCTTTTTCTATCTTATCATATTCTTTTTTTGTATTAGCTAAATTGATAATCAAATTCAAAATTTGATAATCTCCTTCAATCTCAT
>CAZFIO010000055.1:0-12544 GCA_964519585.1 uncultured Tissierellaceae bacterium | reverse complement strand
TAGAATAACTAATTGGGAGCATATCATATTTTTATGTAAAATGTATTCATAATTTTCTGTAGGGGCAGACGACCCTGCCTGCCCGTAAGATTACCAAGCTAGGGGCCTGTTTTGCATGTCCCTTTATAAGACTAGAAACAATAAGTAAAATAGAAAGGGGTAAGATGATTGAAGATTACTGTATTGGAACCATTAGGTGTATCGGAAGAAATGATAAGAACTATTGCAAAACCAATTACTGATAGGGGTCATGAGTTAGAAATATTTAATGAAAGGTCCTTAGATATTTCTATTTTAAAAGAAAGGGTTAAGGATAGTCATATCCTTGTAATCGCTAATTCACCACTAGAGGGTGATGTTATAAGGTCTGTAGAAAAACTCAAGATGATATCTGTAGCCTTTACAGGGGTAGACCATGTAGATCTAGAGGCATGTAAGGAAAGGGGCATACTAGTATCTAATTCTGCTGGATATAGCACGCCTGCAGTAGTTGAACTAGCCTTTGGCCTAATGATAGCTGTTTATAGGAATATTGTTCCTCTAGATAAGCTTACTAGAGATGGAGGAACCATGGCAGGATTTAGCCAAAGGGAAATACATGGAAAAACCTTAGGTCTAGTGGGAACAGGAGCTATAGGAAGTCATGTAGCTAAGGTAGGCCTAGCCTTTGGGGCAAATGTAATAGCCTACAACAGAAGTGAAAATGAAGAACTTAAGTCTATGGGAGTGGAGTACAAGTCCCTAGAGGATATATTCAAGGAAAGTGATATTGTATCTATTCATCTACCCCTAAACAATGAAACAAGGGGGATTGTAGATGAAGCCAAACTTAGATCTATGAAGGAGACTGCCATACTAATAAATACTGCAAGAGGACCAATAATAGACAATGAGGCTCTGGCCAGGGTATTAAATGAAGGAAAAATTTCAGGGGCCGGCATAGATGTATTTGATATGGAACCACCCTTGGACAAGGATTATCCTTTATTAAAGGCAAAGAACATAGTGGTTGCGCCCCATATTGGTTTTGCATCTCAGGAAGCCATGGTAAGAAGAGCAGGCATTGTCTTTGACAATATTATAGGATGGCTAGAAGAAAAACCACAAAATGTAGTAGAATAGAAAGCTTATAAAACAGTCCTTACTAAGATTCATCTTAGTAAGGATTGTTTTTCAGTTTATTTTAATAGAGATTCACTAAGACCCAAATAAAATAATAATATAACTCAATTTAAAACTTATATCAGATACTAACTTGTGATATAATATTAATTAATATATATAAGTATTCAAGGAGGTCTCATATTTTGGACAATAAATTTAACTTATCTGATAAAGAAGAGCAAATGTTAGAAACCATGTGGAAAGAAGGTAGACCACTTACAAGGTCTGAAATAATCAATTTAACAGAAAATAGAAGGTGGAATGAAAGTTCAATTCATGTATTTTTAAACCGATTATTAAAAAAGGAATCTATTAGAGTATGTGATATTGTAAAAACATCTACTAATTATGGAAGAACTTATGAACCAACATTTTCTAAAGAAGAATATGATATGGCTCGCCTTAAAGCTAACTTTAAGGAAGTAGACCCCGAGATTTCTACAGTCTCTAACTTTCTTTCATTTATTGTAAAGACGAAAAAAATCGACAAAAAAATGATTAAAGACTTGGAAGACATAATAGAAGAGTATAAAGATAGATAGTAAGTATTAAAAGGGGGACAAGGTATGCAAATTACGTTTTTTTCATTTTTAATGTCCTTATTGTGGTTTAATTTATATATCCTGATTATAAATATCTTTAGAAAAAATGATAAGTTTATTATTTCCTTTAACATCTTAGCCATAATATTTTTTATGTCTTTAAGTATAGTTAGGCTAATATTTAACTTTGAGATTTCAGGTGCAGTCATTATTAGATCAAAAAACATTTTTCCAGTCTTTTATAATCTTATTAAAAATCCACTAAACTTAAATGGTTATATAATAACATTATCTGAAATACTTATTTTTTCCTGGATATTAGTAGCTATAATATTATTAATTAATGGAATCTATAAATATATGGGTTTCAGGAGGAAACTGGAAAGATTAAGCAATGATTCTAGCAAAGAAAGTATGGAGCTTTTCAATAAAGTATTAAAAAAAATAAAACTAGAAAATAAAATTGAAATAGTTCAAAACAAAAATATTTATTCACCATTTGTTATAGGAATACTGAAAGCAAAAATTTATATTCCAAATATAGATTTTTCAGAAAAGGAACTTGAATATTATTTTGCATGAGGCGAATCACTTTTTAAAAAGAGACTCTTTGAAGAAGATTTTAATACAAAGTCTTAAATATCTGTTTTGGTGGAATCCCTTTGCGCATTTATTTGCAAATAACTTTAATCATATATTAGAAATACAATGTGACTTAGAAACTACAGCTGATTTTACAGATGATGAGAAGATCAGATACTTGGAAACTATAACTAAAATTATAAAAAATCCAAGGGCAAACATTACAAAAAGTGTCAGTGTGCCCAATCTTTTAAATCTAGAAGATATAGATTCTTTAAAACAAAGATTCAAAATAATTTTAAATTATAAAAAAAAGACAAGTAGATTAAATATGTTTAATATTGGCATTTGTTCCTTGGCTTTATTTATCTTTGCATCATCATACCTTATAATAATACAGCCCTATTATACTCCAAACGATGACGAGATATATCAAGAAGAAGAAACTGATAACTCCTTTATTCTTGAGAGGTTAAATGGCAGTTATGACATCTATATAAATAACTTTCTAAAATACAATATAAGGAATTTAGATGATTTAGGCAAAAACTTGCATGGTCTACCTATTTATAAAGAAGAGGAGGAATAAAAATGACAGGTAAGGTAAAAAAGTTTTTACTAGGGGCAATCTTATCAGTCTTAGTTTTTAGTAATTTTCCGAGTACCGGATATTCTGCTTCACAAGAAACAGCCTTTAAAACAGACATCATAGCACCCCAGGCTGAAGAAGTTGGTTGGTATTATAGAGATGTTCCAGGTGGAAAACAAAAAAGACTATGGTCCTATACATATGGTCGCTGGTTAACAGATTATGATATCGTATATCATAATACTAAATGAGTTTAAACGATTATATGTATTTGATTTCTTTAAATTCTGTACCAATAGAAAGTGTGGTGATTAAACAGATAGAAGATTGATTAAATGATGGATTTAAACTAGGGGGTCTAAAGTAAGGATTAAAGGAAGATAAGGTTATGATGAAAAGAATAATTGCGTTAGTATTAATATTTTGCATTCTTATACCAACAGTAGTATTTGCAGAAACAGGTGTTGAAGTAAATAATCATAATTATGGTCTAACTAATGAAAAGATTGATCAACTATCAAATTACATCTATCAAAATGAAGACGGTAGCTTATCTCTCAATAAAGAAGAATCTATTAAAAATGGTTATAATGAAGAAGAAATTACTAAAATGGAAAACTTATTATATGTTTTAAATGAAAAAATTGAAAGTGGGGAAACTTATATTGGTAGTAGAGAAAAAACAGACATCCATATAGATGTAAAGTCTTCGAAGAAAGATAAAGAATTAAATGAATACGAGCCTTTAAACTTTGGTATGACTCCAATTGCTGAATTAAAACAAATGGTGTTCTGTTTATCAAAAAATAATGCACATACATTAAGAAATGAACTACAAAACAGGGGATTGACAAGCTTTAAACAATTTCTTATTTCAGCTGGAATATCGGGAGTAGGTCTTTTTAAGCATTTTGGCTACTATGCATTTATTGGTGGAGTGTTTTTTTGGACTAGTTACAATGAAGGGACGAACCACTTGTAGCAAGCTTTAAATGATGCTGCTTGGGAAATGAATAGTAATAATTATGTAGTATTAAATGTTAGAGTAGAAAATGTATGGAAAACATTCAGTGGCTGGCTTAATGAGAATGCCCCCGATGAGATGAATTATATAAAATTTTTGAATTATACAATTACTAATTACAGGGTACCTGGTGGAGATTTAAAAGACTATCTATAACTATCATCTCTATTACATAAATTTCCTTTTATCGATAGAAAAAGGGAGTTTATCTTACTATATTAATAAATTTATTTAGAAAAGTAAAAATGAATTTCAATATTCAAATGAATATTAGTTATCGATATTGTATGCGCGTGAAAAATAATTAATATATTTGTTTCTAACTTGGGAGGGTTAAATGATAGGTCTTGATTTATATTTTAAAAAACTGACTAATAATACTTACAAATATATATTTTATCCTTGGGGGCCTTTAAGTGAAGGTTTTTTAGTTGATAATGATATAAAAAAGGTGCTAGAAGAGTTTAACAAAATATACTTGGGTATTTTATCAATAGTATTAATGGTATTATTCGTTATTCATGAGGATGTATTTATTTTAAATACCCCAATCACTACAGTGTTTTTTATAGGACTGATATCAGAAGTAATCATAAGGAGATTTATAATTATAAAATGTAAAAGAACTAATCTAAGAATTTCTTTTAAGGAACGTAAAGTAATGTTATTAGAAGAACACGGACAGGTGAAAGCTATTTGCTTTCTTATATATTCAGCAATATTCTTGTATTTATCTATTGATTTTATCTTTAAATTTAAACTTAATAATTTTGCACTAACGTTAACAATAACTGCTACAATTTATTATTTGATGTCTTTTATTAATAACATTATTTTAATTAAAGCTGCTTATTCTGAATAAAGCTCTAGTATAAAAATAGGACAATCTACACAGAATAAATTCAACATTTCACTCCGATTCAGCAAGAACAAAGGAAATTAATCGGAGGATGTTTTTTTACAATAGATAGTATCATGCATAAATTGCATACTACTACTACTAATGCTTAAAGTTGTATAGGTAAACTTATTTAGGGAGTTGTAGAATAAAAATTTGAAAACATCAAGACTTATCCATAATAAAAAGGTAAAGATTTTAACTAAATTGGTGTAACTAACACGCTTATATACAGAAAAAGGAATGAAAAGCAAGGGTAAAACTTAGCCCATTTAATTTCTAAATTTGAATATTGAAATCTAGGAAGTTAACGATTTAATTGCTATTGGCGTTTCTAAATTGCTAGTTTTAAATATGAGAATAAAAGCAATTAGTTGAAAGATACAAGCCGGTAAAATATCTGACTTTAGAGATACAATATTTCTATCCTTAGAAGTTTTGATTTGAATAAAATCTTTGATTTGGTAAATTGATCTTTCATAAATAGTTCGGTTCAGCTAGCCCGGAGGAATTATGGAGATTTAAATTGATGTTAGGCATAATTTTTTTATGGAGTTAGGCATAATTATCATCATTATCGAATCCAGCATCACCTAAAAGGTATTTATATGGAAAATTATGATGCAAGCTAAAATGAATTTCCAATTCAGGGATTAAACAGCCTTGTTTGACAAATGTTTTACTAGTGGTTGTACATTTTGGTTAAATTTTAGGAAGGTAGAAGTTGAATTAATTATTAGGATTATAGGTTTAGGGATACTTTCCCTTGTAAGCTGGTACATTCTCTAATAAATATTATGATATCAAAACGTTCAAATATCAAAGGAGGGAAGTTATGAAAAGAAGAATATCTAGTTTAATTATCTTGATATGTTTTTTGATGTTTACATTAATATTCAATGTAGTAGTGGCAGGAAACCAAGAGGAACCCTACAAGGATGATGAAATCTCTGCAAGTGTAATTGTTACATCAGGGGATGAATTCATCCTTAAGCTTTCTTCGACTAGTAATGATGTAGATGTATTAACTCAAGTAGCAACCCGCACACTAGCTCATAAAAATGAAACTAACATAACCCCTGATTCCACCTTTTGTTGTGAGCCTAATCAGCCAAAACGTACTGTAAGATATTACTTTCACATTCGATTAGGTAATGGGACCTGTGAAAGTTATTACCGAGATGCTAAGCAATGTCTAACTTGTGGAGCTGTATATCCCCTAGGGCCGATACAGGATTATTCAACCCACAAAACTACAAGTGCTTGTCCTTAGATAGAAAAATTAATACTTATTTATTTTAAAAGAAGTGGTCAATAAACTAAACTGGTCACTTCTTTGTAATGTTGTTCTAGTTCTTAAGTTTTATCTTATATCTAAGTTTCTTATCAATAACATTGCAAGTACCAATTATAATTGATGAAAATCTATTTATTTTAAACATAGATTATTTTTAAAATCTCCTATTGAACAATTTGAAAATGAGATAATACAAATGAAGGTTTAAGAGCAAATCATATAGATTTTTTTATATTGAATTATGCAGAGATAAGAGCTTATCTCTGCATAATTTATTATAACTTATTCATATTCCCCTTCATATTCATAGTGGTAACAATTACGCCAATAATTATTGGCTGCAGCAACAGTTTGAAATTCTGTAGCCACAACCTGGGCAGCCCTCATAAGACTATCTGGATTTACACTATACATCATGCGACCACAAACCAGTACATCTAGGTTTGGTTGAATATTGTGGATGGTATGTTGGGCCATGATCATAGCCAAGGCTCGACCTTCTTCTGGAGTGGCAGTTATAAGAGTGCCTCCTGGTACCAAGACAAGATCTTCCGGTGGCAACATATTATTCATAAAATCATCTCCTATTTATATTAAATCTAAAAAAAATCATAATAATTTATAGCCTACTAATTCAATATATTACAGCTAGGACAAATATGTGTTTAAAATATAGGATTTAAAATTCAACATCTTATATTAGGATTAGACTTATTTATAGTAATAGCCTGATTCATATAGTATAATATGCTATAGACAAAGGGAGGGATATACTTGGAAGTAAATATGAAAATAGAAAATTTAAGAAGCATGATGGAGAAAAAAGGGATATCTGCCTATATAATACCAACTGCAGATCCCCATCAATCTGAATATGTAGCTGACTATTTTAAAAGTAGGGAGTGGATGTCAGGCTTTACTGGCTCAGCAGGAAGCCTTGTTATAAGCATGGATAGGGCCTTGTTGTGGACAGATGGAAGATATTTTTTACAGGCAGAAAAAGAATTAGAAGGGTCAGAAATTGAATTAATGAAAATGGGGACCAAGGATGTGCCTAACTATAGCCAGTGGTTAAGGGATAATCTAAACAGTGGTCAAACCATAGGTTTTCATGGACAGGTATTTGCTGAGTCTTCAGCCAAAGACCTTGAAAACCAACTTAAAGGAAAGGATATAGGATTTATAAGTGACTTTGACCTAGTAGGAGATATTTGGCATGATAGGCCAAGTATGCCTAAAGAGGAAGTCATCATTCATGAAAAGGTATATGCAGGCCTAGAAGCAAAAGAAAAAATTTCTAAAGTAAGGGAGATTATGAAGGGGAAAGGCGCTAGTTATTTTCTAATAGGGAGCCTGGATGATATTGCCTGGCTTTATAATATTAGAGGAAAAGACATAGCCTATAGTCCCGTGGCTATCTCCTATGGACTTGTATCTCTTGAAAAAGCCTATATTTTTATAGACAAGGATAAAATTAACACGCAGGTTGAGGACCATCTTAGGGCAAATGGTATAGAGCTATTGGCCTATGAAGAAATCACTGAACTTCTCGCAACTATCAAAGAAGGAAACACTATTATATTAGACGAGAATAGGATAAACAGGGAACTTTATAAGGCTATACCCAAAGTAGTTAACCTTATAAATGAAGTGGACATAACCACCACTTTAAAGGGAATAAAAAACCAAGTTGAAATAGAAAACCAAAGAAATGCCTATCTTAAGGACGGAGCAGCCTTGGTGAAATTCCTTGCCTGGCTTGACAGAAGTATAGGAAAAATAGAAATTGATGAAATAAGTGTAGCAGACAAGTTAAAGACCTTTAGAAAAAAGCAAGACCTCTTTCAAGAGCCTAGTTTTGAAACTATCTCAGCCTATGGGCCAAATGCAGCCATGGCTCACTACAGGGCTACAACTGATGATTATTCGGTGCTGGAGGCAAAGGGTTTGTATTTAATAGACTCTGGAGGCCAATATATAGATGGTACAACAGATATTACTAGAACTATAGCCTTGGGTGACTTAACAGAAGAGGAAAAGACAGACTTTACCCTAACCCTAAAAGGCCATATAAACCTAATAAAGACAAGATTCCTAGAGGGGACTACTGGCTTCCAATTGGATATACTAAGCAGACAACCTCTTTGGAATCAAGGGCTAGACTATAAACATGGAACAGGGCATGGAATAGGTTTTTTCCTAAATGTTCATGAGGGACCCCATAGGATAGCATCTGTTTACAACAATGTTCCTCTAGAAAAGGGCATGGTTATGAGTATAGAACCAGGCATATACAAGGATGGAAAACATGGCATCAGAATAGAAAATATAGTAGTTGTAAATGAAGATATAAGTACAGAGTCAGGTAACTTTTTGTCCTTTGAAGTGCTTTCTTATGTACCTATAGACTTAAACTGCATTGATGTATCTTTATTAAACCAGGAAGAAGTAACATGGTTAAATAACTACCACAGGGAAGTTTACTCTAAATTAGCAGATTACCTAAATGAAGAAGAAAAAACCTGGTTACAGGATAAAACGAGAAGTATATAGAAGAGGGCGAAAGCCTTCTTTTTATCTTCTCCTATTCACTATTTACTATTGTCTATGATATAATAAACTAGGTGATAAAATGTTTAACTTAGAAGAAGAACTTAAAAATCTACCTGATAAACCAGGTGTATATATAATGAAGGGCCAGGGCGAGGAAATAATATATGTAGGCAAGGCTATATCTTTAAAAAACAGGGTAAGGCAGTATTTTCAATCCTCAAGAAATCAGCACCTAAAGGTTAGGGCCATGGTAAGCCATATTAAGGAATTTGAGTATATTATAGTGGATAATGAAGTAGAGGCCTTAATCTTAGAATCTAACTTGATAAAGAAGCATAGACCAAAATACAATATTCTGTTAAGGGACGATAAACAATACCCCTATATAAAAATTACCAAGGAGGCCTTTCCAAGAGTAATCAAGACTAGGCAGGTATTAAAAGATGGGGGAAGGTATTTTGGACCCTATCCCAGTGCAAACTCTGTAAACCAGGCTATAGACATACTACATGATATTTACCCCATAAGGACCTGTAGGATAAACTTCAACAGGAAGACTGAAAACTTAAGACCCTGCTTAAACTATCATTTAGGTAAGTGCATGGGGGTCTGCATAGGCCAAGCAGATAAAGAAGAGTATATGGAGATGATTAAGGAAATTAGCCAGTTTTTAAATGGTAAGGATGATAAACTCTTCCATCTGATTGAAAGCAAAATGAAAAAGGCATCAAATAACCTTGATTTTGAAAAAGCGGTTATTTACAGGGACCAGCTTGAAGCCCTACAAATATTAATGGAGAAACAAAAAATTTCTAACCTAGGCTTAGTCGATCAAGATATTATAGCTATGGCAAGAGGTATAGAGGAAGTATGCATACAAGTATTCTTTATTAGGGCAGGAAAAATCATTGGTAGGGAACACTTCTTATTAGCAGATAATTTTGTCTCTGAAAGGAAGGAGATTATCAGCTCCTTTATAAAGCAATTTTATATGGGAACAGCCTATGTACCCAAGGAAATATTGATTGAAGATGAGATTGAAGACCTTTCTATCATAGAAGAGTGGCTAAGCAGGAAAAGAGACTCCAAGGTAAGCATTATGGTGCCTAAAAGGGGAGAAAAGGCTCAACTACTAGAAATGGTAAACAAAAATGCCAGAGATATGCTCAATAAATATGGGGATAAATTTTTAAGAAAACATAGGGAAAACATAAAGGCCCTAGAGGAAATCCAGGATGTTTTGGACCTAGAGGAACTTCCTGATAGGATTGAAGCCTTTGATATTTCAAATATAAGTGGAGTAAAATCAGTTGGGTCCATGGTGGTATTTGAAAAAGGGGAGGCAAAAAAATCTGACTATAGGAGATTTAGGATTAAAACTATAGATTCACCAGATGACTATGGAAGTATGGAAGAGGTCCTTAGGAGAAGGTTTTTAAGAAGCCTGGAAAAAGATTTAGAAAACCATGATAAACTTAATGAAGCAAATAGTTTTTCAAAGCTGCCTGATTTGATTATGATAGATGGGGGCAAGGGGCAGGTAAACATTGCCTTAAAGGTTTTAAAGGAATTAGGTCTAAATATTCCAGTTTCTGGCCTGGTAAAGGACGACTACCATACAACTAGAGGGATTATATATAATAATTCAGAGTATAATTTACACAAGGATTCTCTTGGCTATAAGATGATATATAAGATCCAGGAGGAAGCCCATAGGTTTGCTATAAACTACCACCGTAGTTTAAGAACTAAGGACATGTTTAAATCTCAACTTGATGATATAAAAGGAATAGGGGAAAAAAGAAAGCTTTCCCTAATGAAGCACTTCCAAAGCATAGAAAAGATTAAAAAGGCATCTATTGAAGACCTATCCAAAGTTGAGTGTATGAACAAATCAGTAGCAAGAGACCTATACAATCACTTTAGAACAAATAAGTGATTTATAAACAAAACGCCTAATATTAGGGAGAGATAAAATGAAATTTGTAAGTTTAAAAAAGATTATTGAAGAAATGGACTTAGAAATAGTCCACCTATCAAGTGATATAGATGAAATTAAAATATTGTCATCAGAAATTTCCAGGCCAGGTTTACAGATAGCTGGCTTTTATGATAAATTCGTGCCTGAAAGAATTCAAATAATTGGAAGTGCTGAATTTCAGTATCTAAAATCCATGAATTCTGGAAATAGGTATGAAATCATAAAAGAATTCTTAAAACATCCAATAAGCTCCCTGGTTATATGTAGGGAGCTAGAAGTATTTGATGAAATTATGATCTTGGCTAGGGAATACAATCGTACTATATTAAAGTCAAAGGAAACAACTTCAAAATTGATAAATAGAATTATAAACTATTTAGATATAAAACTAGCTCCAGAAACTAGGGTCCATGGTGTTCTGGTAGAAGTTTATGGGGTGGGGGTTTTAATTACTGGAAAATCTGGTGTTGGAAAGTCGGAAACTGCCCTAGACTTAGTTATCCGAGGACATAGGCTTATATCTGATGATATAGTTATAATCAAGAAGTTGGACGATAGGCTGGTAGGACAATCCCCTGATCTTACAAGGCACTTTATGGAAATTAGGGGTTTAGGGATTATAGACATAGAAAGACTGTATGGAGTAGGGTCTATAAAAAACTCTGAGAATATAAACTTAGTTACAGAGTTGGAACTTTGGGACAGCTCGAGAGAATATGACAGACTTGGCCTAGACGAAGAACATATAGAAATGCTTGATATCCAAGTTCCTAGACTTATAATACCCGTTAAACCTGGTAGGAATGTGGCCATGATAATTGAGGTAGCAACCAGGAATTTTAGGCAAAAGATTATGGGTTACAATGCAGCAAATGAACTTAATAAAAGAATTATTGACCAAGGTATAAAAAAGCAGGCTAGAAATTCATAGAATCTATGTAGTTTAGTTGACAATGTATTTAATGTTTATTATACTTATATTGGTATAAAGTTATAATTAATTCTAGCATGTTTTCATAAGACTATGGTCTTATCATAAAAGTGATATTTATATATTCCTATGCAAACATTCTGGATATTTATAATTATTTACAACTTAGAGGAGGGTTTATATTATGGCAAAAGTTATGCAAACCATGGATGGAAATACGGCAGCATCATATATATCATATGCCTTTACCGATGTTGCAGCTATCTATCCAATAACACCATCATCCGATATGGCCGAGCATGTTGATGCATGGTCAGCAGAAGGCAAGAAAAATATATTCGGACAAGAAGTACAAGTACAAGAAATGCAATCAGAGGCAGGTGCAGCTGGTGCAGTTCATGGTTCTTTACAAGCTGGTGCTCTTACTACTACATACACAGCTTCCCAGGGATTACTGCTTATGATTCCAAATATGTACAAGATTTCCGGGGAACTTTTACCAGGAGTATTCCATGTATCAGCAAGAGCCTTAGCATCACATGCATTAAGTATATTTGGTGACCACCAAGACGTTATGGCAGCTAGACAAACTGGCTTTGCTATGCTAGCTTCTGGTAGTGTTCAGGAAGTTATGGACCTAGGTGGAGTAGCACATTTAGCTGCTATTAAAGGTAGAGTACCATTCCTACACTTCTTTGATGGATTTAGAACAAGTCATGAAATTCAAAAAATAGAAGTAATGGACTATGATGATTTAGAAAAGTTATTAGATAAAGAAGCTCTACAAGAATTTAGAGAAAGAGCTTTAAATCCAGAGAACCCAGTTACTAGGGGTACAGCTCAAAACCCAGATATTTATTTCCAAGCTGCAGAAGCTTCCAATCCTTTCTATGACAAGATTGGTGAGGTAACTTATGACTACTTAAGAGAAATAAGTAAGGTTACCGGTAGAGAATATAAGCCATTTAATTATTATGGACATC
>CAZFIO010000054.1:7297-12789 GCA_964519585.1 uncultured Tissierellaceae bacterium | reverse complement strand
TATTGCAAAGGTTACAGGGTTATTTTTTGCTCTTTTGCTGCAAAAGTCAAGATATTACATTAAAAATGAAAATAGTTCAATATTTTCTTTCCTACTATCATATAAGACCTCTTCATATATAATACCATACTGTATGGAAGTGAAATTATATTTTCCTTGCATATAGTATGGTAACTGTGTTAAAATGATATTTGTTATAATTGTATATAAAGGTTTTCTGATATTATTTACCGTATTTTTAAGGAGGTGTTTCAGTATGGCTAGAGTATGTGAAGTTTGCGGAAAAGGCAAAGTATTTGGTAATAAGGTTACTTTCTCAAATAAGAAAAATCCTAGAAGTTGGTCTCCAAATATAAGAAGAGTTAGAGCAGTAGTTAAGGGTTCTGTTAAGAGGATTAATGTTTGTGCAAGATGTTTAAGATCAGGATATGTAGAAAGAGCCCTATAAAAAATGAAAAAAACAAGGCTACCAAGTCGCGAATTTGGTAGCCTTATTTCGTAAATAATAGTATACCCATTATAAGTAGGGCAATGCTGATTAATAATAGTAAAAACCTAACAGCAATTGAATTAATAAATATTAATAGTCCTATAAATAATAAGGTAGCTCCGATAATTTTTTCCTTTCTATATTTACAGCTATGGCTATACCTTTTCATACTTATTCACCTCCTGATCTTTATTATATATTATACATAAGCAGGTGAATAGGTTCCTAAATACTAATTAATCTTTAGATTCAGTGACTAATATCTGACCCTTTTCCACTAAAATAGTACCCTGATCCTCAACCATTTTATTGCTAATCCCCAGTGTAGAAGCAAAGGGTATATGGGCTTTATTTAATTCATATAAAAATCCTTTTAAACTTATAATACAGCCTTCATTGCTTACTGGTATCACAGATACATTATAGCCATCTATTTTTTTTAGTTTTATAAAAGAATCTGTATATCTTATAATATTATTTTCATCAATAATTTTACCATCTATATTATTATCGAAAATATATTTTAGTAAATAGATATTTGCTAGGGTATGGTCCATCCTAGAACCAATTACCCCCACCATAGTTATCTCACTAAACTTCCTTTCTATCATCCAGGAAACAGCCAACTCCGTATCTGTTTTGTTTTTTATTATAGGATGTCTTTCAACTTCTATATTTTTTTCTTCAATATAGTTTAAACCCTTTTTACTTATTGAGTCTAAATCACCTATAATTAGATTTATTTTTATATCCATATCTATAACATGATCAATTCCTCCATCTACACATAGAATAAAATCATGTTTATCAATCAACTCTTTTAAAAAGAAATAATTGTTTATATTACCACTTGCTATAATTAAGCCCTTCATAAAAATCACCAACCTAATCTTTAATTGACTGTTTTAGGGGTTTCCATATTAAGACCAATACTATAACAGAAATTATAAATTCTGGTACTAGGTAGGTAGAATTATAACCAATAGAATATAACCATGGGTTTTGAGCTCCAGCAGCTTCCCTAAAAAATACAACCCCGGATAATACATGTGACAACATTCTACCAGCTATCCCCAGGCCAATTCCTATTATTAGTAAGAAATACTGATAAAATCCCTCCCTATTTGTTTGCTTATAAAACCAACCTAGCCCTGCTAATCCCAAAAGACCATAAGCCAATGGATAGTCTAAAACAAATTGTATAGGATGAAAGAAAAATGGCTTCATAATAAAATCTAGTAAGCCATATAAAGACCCTACTAATATACCAGGCCCTATCCCCCACCTAATGGCAAATATTATTATAGGAACCATTCCACCAGCTGATACTGAACCCCCATCTGGTGCTTGAAAAATTGGTATTTGATTTAGTAAAGCTGATAAGGCAATCATAATTCCACCTTCAGTCAACATTTTTGCAGTCCATTTCTTATTCATGAAAAACCTCCTGTAATATTAAAGCCCATCACCTGAATAGGTAATGGGCGCATTGTTTAAAATACACACTTTCCTACGCTAGCATTATCTAGTTCAGGTTATAAGGGTCGAGGTTTATTCTCTCTCAGCCATCTGGCTCCCCTAGTGTTTACAGGCTCTTTAAATTTGTAATTATATTTTAACATAATAAGCATATTACTACAAGACTTTCGTGTATTTGCTTAATATCTCTTTATGTTTCTAACTTCCTCCAACAGTTTTAAGTAGTTTTTATACCTGTCCTTATTTATAATCCCCTCCTTAACATATTCCTTAATAGCACAGCTAGGCTCCTGATCATGTAAACAGGAAAGAAAGTTACACCGGTCTCCATATTTTTTTATTTCTCTGAAGTAATCCCTTACTTGAATTTCGTCTTCAAGAAAATCTAAATTCAAAGAACTAAAACCTGGTGAATCAAGTACATAAGAATTGTCCCCTAGTTCCAGTAATTCAACATGACGAGTTGTATGTCTCCCTCGTTTAGTTTTACTGCTAACCTTACCTGTTTCTAGCTTAAAATTTGGATTAATTAAATTTAGTAGTGTAGACTTTCCAGCACCAGATGGGCCAGCAAATACACTTATGTTATCCTTGAGTCTTGACTCTAAATCTTCAATACCCAAATTAGCTTCTATACTTGTCATAATCACATCATAACCTGCATTCTTATATGTTTTGCTGATTTCTTTTGTCTTATTTTCATCTAAATCAAATTTATTTAAGCATATTAATATATTTAAACCATGAAAGTCTGACATAAGAAGGAATTTATCTAGAAGCCAAGTATTTATATTTGGATTTCTCACACTCATTACAATAACGGCTTGTGTAATATTTGCAACAGCAGGCCTTAGTAGTTCCCTTTGTCGGGGCATAATATCTATAATATATCCAGAATTGTCTTCTGGACTAAGCTTAATTTTAACCCTATCACCTACTAAAGGTTTTAAATTTTCTTCCCTAAATACACCCCTGGCCCTACTTTCTATTAGACCATCTTCAGTTTTTACATAATAAAATCCACCAATACCTTTAATTATGATACCTTCTACCATCACATCACTACTCTTTCCCTTTTTTGATTTTATAACTAGTTTATATTTTTAAAAAATATCTTTTATTCATTATACCTGTCTAATCATCCTCACTATTATTCTCTCCATTTGTTGGCGGTTCTTCATCTGGATCTGGATTTGGATCAGGATCAGGATCAGGTTCCGGCTCTATAATCTCTTCAGGTCCCTTACTTATGATTAGATTTATCACTGTATTTGACTCCAATTCACTGCCTACTTCATGAGATTGCCAAATCACCTTGTCTTTAGCAATTGTACTATGATACTCACCACCAATATCTCCTATTTTAAGTCCTAAAGATAAGATTTTGTTTTGTGCATCAATGGTATTTTCATTAATTAGGTTAGGCATAATAACAGGTTTAATTTCCTCACCTTCACTAATTATTACATTAACTGTGGAACCAGGCTCTAGGTATGTGTTTGCAGCTGGTTCTTGATTCATTATTTCATCCTTTGGCGTTGTGTCGGAAGGTTTGTAGTTTACATTTCCAACACTTAGTCCTATGGATTCAAGCATTTCCTGGGCCTCATACAGGGTCCTATTTACAATTCCTGGCACTCTAACTAATTCCCTGCCATCACTTACAGTTACTTCAATAATAAAACCTTTTTTAACCTTTGTATTTGGGTCTACACTTTGGTATGTTATTTCATTGATGCCATATTCATCACTTTTAACATAACCCCTTATAGAAAATTCTAATTCTAAATCTTCTATTGCCTGCCTACCTTCTCGGTAATCTACACCCAAAAGATTAGGTACAACTATCTCTTCTGCCCTAAATATATTTTTCAAACTAAAAATACCATAGAAGACAATGGTAACCAGGACTAGGGCAAGGCCAATGGCAGAAAGAATAATTTTAGTATTTTTAGGTTTTTTTGGATTCTCATCTTGGCTAGGGTCAGATTCATCCTTATCTTTTTTTTCTATATAATCAAAGTTGTTGCCATCATTCCTTGTATTAAAATTAGGAATAACCAGTGTATGGTACTTATCATCCTCATCATTTATATAGCTATTAATATTTGAATAAATATCTACATTTTTTAAATCAATAATTAAATCATTTACATTTGCATATCTGTCATCTTGATTTTTTTGTACACACTTCAGTATTACTGATTCTAGTTTCTCAGGAATACTCCTATCTAATTCTCTTGGTGGTATTATATTATCCTGAACATGCTTCAGGGCTACTGAAATCATATTTTCCCCGTCATAGGGTAGCTTACCTGTAACCATTTCATAAAATATTATTCCTAAAGAATATATATCAGATCTTTCATCAGTATAGCCACCTCTTGCCTGTTCTGGTGAAAGATAGTGAACAGACCCTATTACATTTGAGTTGGTGGTTAGGGTAGAAGTTGTAGCTGCCCTTGCAATTCCAAAATCCGTTACCTTAACACGGTTATCCCTAGCAATCATAATATTTTGTGGTTTTATATCCCTATGAATAATTTTATTGGAATGGGCATGTTTAATAGCTTCTGCAATTTGTACCCCATAGTAAATCGTTTCATCTACTGTAAATTTGCCACCTTCCCTTATAAGGTCCTTTAGTGTCTTTCCTTCAATATATTCCATGACTATATAGGGATAATTCTTTTCCTTATATAGTTCATTGCCAACATCATAAATGTTTAATATATTTGGATGGGAAAGGCTTGCTACAGCCTGTGATTCTCTTTTAAACTTCCTATTAAAGTCCTTATCATCTATAAATTCATCCTTTAATATTTTTATTGCCACATATCTATTTAACAAATGACATCTTGCCTTATAAACAACAGCCATTCCACCTTCGCCAATTTTCTCCAATATTTCATAACGGCCGCCTAATATTCTACCAATCATGTAATCACCTCATTATCTATAATTTTATAATTATAATAGTTATATTATCTAGTCCACCAGATTCTTTTGCCTTATCTATTAGCATTTTACTAGATTTTTTAATATCATCATTTACTATAATCTCATTAAGGATAGTATCCTCATCTATCATATTTGTTAGACCATCAGTAGATAGGATTAATATATCCTCTTCTTTATATTCCCTTTTGTATATATCAATTTCTATATTTTTATCTGTACCAATAGCTCTTGTTATATAGTTCTTCTGAGGATGTTTCATCCCCTCTTCTTTTGTTATTGTCCCATTTTTAATAAGTTCATTCACCAAGGAATGATCTTCTGTAATTTGTACGATTTTATTATCAGAAATTATGTAGCACCTACTATCACCAACATGTCCAATAAAAATTTGTCCTTTGAAGATAAATGCCAAGGTCACAGTTGTACCCATGCCTTCGCATTCTTCAATTAATTCTGCTTTATCATAAATTTCATGATTAGCCTTGTCAATAGAATTTTTTATTCTAGATATAATTGCTTCCTCTGAATTTATCTTTCCCATATGAGAGAAAAAATCTTCCCT
>CAZFIO010000054.1:0-7287 GCA_964519585.1 uncultured Tissierellaceae bacterium | reverse complement strand
TTTTACTAGCAATTTCCCCCGCCTTATGTCCCCCCATACCATCTGCAACTATAAATAAGGGAATATCTTTGTTTTCAGATATGAAAAAATAATCCTGATTATTTTCTCTTACCAGCCCCTTATCGCTTATTGAGGAAATATACATATGATCACCCCTCATAGTTAGTTTTCATAACCCTCTATATAATTACTCCTTAACTGTCCACATGAACCACTTATATCTGAGCCCTTCTCACTCCTAACAGTAGCCTGTATCTTGTTTTTTCTTAACTTTAAAAGAATCTTATCAATATCCCTCTTATCTGGAGCCCCTTTATTATACTCCTTTATTGGATTTAAGGGAATTAAATTAATATGTGCCTGAAGCCCACCTAAAAGGTTAATCAATTCATTAACATCCTCTAATCTATCATTTATTCCACTTATAAGGGTGTATTCAAAAGTTATTCTTCTTTTGGTCTGGTTAAAATAGTAGCTACATGCTTCTATTAAGTCCTTTAATTTGTATCGTTTTCCTATAGGCATAATCTTCTGCCTTTCCTCATCAAAAGGTGAATGCAGAGAAATAGATAGGGTAATAGGAATATTTTCATCAGCCAAGGCATATATCTTTGGGACTATCCCGCAGGTAGATAAGGTTATATTTCTATAACTCATATTATGACCAAATTGGTCATGCATTATATTTATAAACTTTATAGTATTGGTATAATTATCCAGGGGTTCCCCGCTACCCATTAAGACAATATTGTTTATTTCAATTTTTAAATCCTTCTCTATTAAATACACTTGGTTTAACATTTCAGCAGGGGTTAAGTTTCTAATCATTCCGCCCTTTGTAGAAGCACAAAATTTACACCCCATTTTACATCCCACCTGGGTGGATACGCACAAGGAGTACCCATGTTCATATTTCATTAGAACTGCTTCAATAATATTTCTGTCCCCTAATAATATTAAATACTTTTTTGTTTCATCTAGCCTTGAATCCAATCTATTTAATATAGATAACTTACTTACATATCCCATATCGCTTAATTTATCACGAAGTTTTTTTGGTAGAATTTTTATATCATCAAGGTCAAGATTATTTTGCTGGTTAAAGAACCTAAATAGCTGCTCCCCTCTGTAGGCGGCCTCACCCATATCTACCATTAAACCTTTCATCTCATCTAAATTTAAACTATTCAACTCTATCTTCAAAAAGTGTCACCTCTTACTCCTATCTATTATAAATAATATTAAAATATTTTTCTATCTTTCTTTAACTAACTTAGCAATAAAGAATCCATCTGTTCCATGTATATTTGGAAACAACTGAACATATCCCTTGCTTAGGCTTTCTAAACCTTCTTTCTTACTTAAATCATTATCAATGTTTACCAGTTTATAATTATTATTTTCCCTTAAAAATCTATCTATAATCATAGTGTTTTCTTCCTTTATGATTGTACAAGTACTATAAATTAAGAAGCCTCCAACCCTAACATAATCTTTAGCTATGTCTATCATCTTGTATTGAATTTGGGAAAGGGATTTTATATCTTCTTCACTTCTATTTAATTTAATTTCCGGCTTCCTTCTGATAATTCCATAGCCAGAGCAGGGAGCATCTAATAGACAGTAATCAAATTGATTTATTAATTCATTATCTTTATTTAAGGCATTGTGATATTGTGTTTCAATAATCTTAATTCCAAGCCTATCTGCATTATCAGAGATTAACTTTAGTTTATGCTTATGAAAGTCTCTACTTAATATATAGCCCTTATTATTCATCTTTTCAGCCATATGGGTTGATTTACCACCTGGCGCACTACATAAGTCTAGAACTTTCGTGTTTTCTTTAGGACCCATTATTTTTGATACTAACATACTGCTTTCATCCTGTATGGTAAAAAGACCTTTTAAGTACTCATCCATATCTGTAATCCTAAATGAGTCCTTCACTAGAAGGCAATCTTCTGAATACTTACCATCCTCTATATCTAAACCGCTGGCCCTAAGCATGTTTTTTAAGTCATCCTTATTAGTTTTCAAAGTATTTACCCTTATATTTATTTTAGCTTTTTCATTATTTGCCCTACATAGATCCTCAGTAAATTCAAGTCCATACTCATCTGCCCATCTTTTCACCAGGAATTCAGGGTGGGAATACCTGATTGATATTTCCTCAATTTTATCTTTAGTCTTTATTTCTAAATATTTTTCCCTATTACGAGATACTTCCCTTAACAATCCATTGACAAATCCTACAGTCCCCTTATGACCATGTTTCTTTGCCAAGTTAACAGACTCGTTGACAGCTGCCCTTTCTGGAATCCTGTCCATAAAGGCCAACTGATAAATCCCGATTCTTAAAATTTCAAGTATTCTATTGTGAATTTTATTGAAGCGAATTTTTGATGACTTCCTTATAATATAATCAATATATAGCCTATTTTCTAAAACCCCGTAAACAATTTCACGAATTAGGTTCTCATCCCTGTAATCCATGCTTTTTACCAAACTTTTATTCATAGTAATATTTGAATAAGCCCTATTATTTTCAATTTCTAGTAAAATATTTAAAGCTATTTCTCTTGAATTTGTTGTCATAAAACCACCCTTAATCTATCAAACTGATTTGTCTTATCTTATAATTAAAATAGGGGCTAAAAAAGCCCCCTGGTTTAATTTCTTCTTCTATTTGTCATAGCCAACAAACGTAACAATTGGGCTATTGCCACCAGAGTTGATGCAACATAGGTTAGGGCAGCAGCACTTAACATATTTTTGGCTGGTTTTATATTTTCTCTTGGAGAAATTCCATTACTTAATTCGGCTAAAGCCCTTCTACTAGCGTCGAATTCCACTGGTAGGGTTACTAACTGAAAAATTACCACAAATAAAAACATGGCAATACCTAGATCTGCAAAAATAGGACTAATCATAAAGCCAAGAAAGATAAATATCCATACCAATCTTGAACTTATATTTACCATTGGTGCAATATTGTTTCTTAAAACCAACATAAAATATCCTATATCATGTTGTATTGCATGGCCAACTTCGTGTGCAGCTACGCTCATTGAAGCAACACTACTTCCGTTATAGATTGAATTTGATAATCTTAATACTTTTGTTCTTGGATCATAATGATCTGATAGTTTTCCTCCTACCATCTCAATTCTTACATGATTAAGACCATTTCTATCAAGCAAAATTCTTGCAATCTGTGCTCCAGTATATCCAGTACCACTATTTATCATGGAATACTTATTATATGCATTACTTATCTTCATTTGAGAGTAGGAAGCGAACAATATTGCTATAAATAATAAGATCATCCAGCCACCACTTTCAGCCCCTAAAAAATAACTTCCATACATAATAATCACCCTTCAAAATTTATTCTAGAACAATCCCTAACTCTATGTCATTCCCTGCCAAATACTCTTTTACCTCCATTTTCCTCTTGTTTGGAAATTGAAGAAGCTTAATAAGGACTGTAGCATCCACTGCATTGACATATACTCCATCATTGGAAACTTTTACAATCTCACCATTTTCACCTTGGAAGCTTTTTGATAGAAGTTCTACCTGATGAATTTTGAGAATTTCATCCTTATATTTAGTATAGGTTCCAGGCCAGGGTTGAAGCCCCCTAATTTGATTTACAATTTCCTGGCCCTTTTTATTCCAAGATATTCTACCTGTATCCTTGTAAATCATAGGTGCATAGGTTGATAAACTATCATCTTGAGAAGTTTTTATTGCGTCATTCTCTATTATTTTTTTTAATGTACTTACTAGCATGTCAGCACCTTGCAAAGACAGTTCATTATATATAGAGATATAGTCATCCTCATCCCTTATTTCCATGGTTCGACTCATATATATATCCCCAGAATCAAGTCCTTCTGCCATTTCCATAATAGTTACACCAGTTTCTTTCTCTCCATTGATTATAGCCCAATTAATGGGAGCAGGACCACGATATTTAGGCAAGAGAGATGCATGCACATTTATACATCCATAACTTGGTAATTCAAGTAAATCCCTCTTTAGTAATTGACCAAAAGCTACAACAACAATAAAATCAGGATCTATATCTTTTATTATACCAATAGTTTCATCATCATTTACATTATCTGGTTGGTGTATCTTCAGGCCTAAACTTATAGCTTTTTCCTTTACAGCAGGATACTGTGTTTTTTTGCCTCTACCTCTTGGTCTATCCTTTTGAGTTACTACTAATTCAACATCAAATCCCTTCCTACACAAGGAATCCAATGTTGGTACTGCAAAATCTGGAGTTCCCATAAATACAATCTTCATATTATTCTTCCTCATTTTCTAAGTCAACATACTCTATAACCTTATCAATATATAAAATTCCATCCAAATGATCTATTTCATGACATATGGCCCTGGCTAGAAGCTTACTTCCTTCTAGTATTTTTTCCTTACCATCTTCATCCAGATATTTAACCTTTAAATTTATAGGCCTTTCTACAGTCCCAGATTTACCAGGTACAGATAGGCAGCCCTCTACATCAACCTCTAAACCATCTTCTTCAACTATTTCTGGGTTAAGCATTTTTATAGGTCCATCACCTATATCTACCACAATAGCACGCCTTAAAACCCCTACTTGTGGCGCAGCTAAACCAACGCCATCAGCATGATTCATAGTTTCAACCATATCCTCTAATAGGATTCTAATTCTATCATCAACTTTTTCTACTTTTCTAGACTTTTTCCTCAAAATAGGATCCCCATCTATCCTTATAGTTCTTAATGCCATCTTTCTTCCTCCAAATATCCTGTCTATTTATATTATAAAATTGAATTAGGGTTAATATCTATACTAATTTTTAAATCCTTAAAATCCAACTTGTATTCATTAATAATACAAACCCTTTTTATAAGTTTTTTCAATTTATCCAAATATATATCCTCAGCCTTTATAATTATCAGCCATCTAAAATTTTTCTTTATCTTTTCCAGGGGAGCTGGGTTAGGTCCATTTAGATACTTATAGTAGCTATCCCCATATAATTTATATATTTCTTCTCCTATTATATTATATATCTCCTTAGATAATTTGCAAACCCTTTGATTTTTGCTACCATAAACTAGAATACTTATAATATTTACAAAGGGAGGGTATAGAAACTCTCTTCTTAATTGAATTTCTGACTTATAAAAACTTTCAAAATCCTGTTTTTGAGCATGCAATATACTAAAGTGGTCAGGGTTGTAGGTTTGAAGTACAACCTTGCCTGGGTAATTACCCCTACCTGCCCTACCTGCCACTTGGGTAATAAGCTGAAATGTTCTTTCTGGTGCTCTATAATCAGGCAGGTTAAGGCTTGTATCAGCTGCAATTATTCCCACAAGGGTAACATTTTCAAAATCCAATCCTTTTGCTATCATCTGAGTGCCAATTAATATATCAACTACCTTTTCATTCATCTTCCTAAGTATGGCTTCATGACTTCCCTTTCTACTTGTAGTATCCCCATCCATTCTTTCTACCCTAGCATGGGGAAAGGCTTGTCTTATATACTCCTCAACCTTTTCAGTTCCTATGCCAAAATGTCTTATATATTTACTCTTGCAAACAGGACATATTATTGGCACATCTTCTGTTATTCCACAATAGTGGCATCTTAGCTTGTTAATATTTTTATAATATGTTAATGATATATCGCAATTTTCACACTTGGCCACATAACCACATTCCCTACAGGTAACAAAGGTGGAAAAACCCCTTCTATTTAAAAATATGATTGTTTGTTTCTTCATATTTAGGTTGTTTTCCATCTCCAACCTCAAGGAATCACTCAAGATAGAACGATTACCCGATTTTAACTCTTCTCTCATGTCCACTAAAGATACATCCGGCATTTGATTTTTATTTATTCTGTCTTTTAATTCCAATAAGTTAATTTGATTGTTTACAGCCTTGTAATAAGTTTCCATAGAAGGTGTGGCAGTTCCTAGAATCAAATAAGCCCCTTCCAAATCTACCCTTTTTTTAGCCAGCTCTACTGTACTATATTTAGGATTTTGTGATGATTTGTATGTACTTTCATGTTCCTCATCTATAATAACCAGGCCCAAATTTTTAAATGGTGCAAATATAGCAGATCGTGCCCCAACAACTATATTTACCTGACCTTCTTTTATTTTTCTCCACTGATCAAATCTTTCTCCTTGAGATAACCTACTATGAAGTATAGCAACCTCCTGACCAAATCTGCCTACAAACCTATCTATAGTTTGAGGAGTTAGTGAAATCTCTGGAACAAGTATTATAGCACTCTTATTTACCTTTAGGACTTCTTCCACTAATTGTAAGTAGATTTCAGTTTTTCCACTTCCAGTTACCCCATGAATTAAAAACTTATTTTTCCTAGACTTATTTTCAATAGAATCTTTTATAGTCTTGAAAACTTCTTTTTGACTACTACTTAATTTATGTTTCCCGTATAGGGGAATGTGGTCTTTTATAGGGTCCCTAAGAAGATTTTTATCATATATATTTACTATTCCTTTTTTCTCCAGTTCCTTAAGTGTATTCATACTTGTACTCTGACCTTTAATTAGGTCAGCTACAAGCATATTTTTTTTCTGAAACATATAATAAGCAATCTTTTTTTGCCCATGGAACCTGCTTTCTATCAGACTATTTATTTTTTCTTCCCTGTCTATTTCAGGGCTTATTTCTATCCATTTTTCTGTCTTAATGTTTATTGTAGTAGTAATATCTATAGTAAGTGAAATAACCCCTTTTTCTTCTAAGAGATTTATATAATTATTAATCTTTCTTATTTTTAAATCGTCTTTTAACTTTTGCAAGGGTATGATCTTCTTATCATTATTTTTTAGATAATCTATAATTCTATCTTCTTCATCTCTATCTGCAATGTAACTTAAACTATTTAGTTGAATAAAAGTATTGACCTCTTTAAAATCACCCGGTGGCAATATTGGCTGAAATGCTTCATAATATGTTGATAAATATTCTTCTTTAATCCATAGGCCTAGGTCTATTAGAAGTTTGGAAATCAATGGCTTGTCATCTAACACATCAATAATCTTCTTTAGCTGGAATCTTTCCTCCATATCATCTACTATTTGAACCAACAAGCCAACCTCAACCTTATTACCTCTACCAAAAGGAACTATTACCCTCATTCCTACCTTCACAAGATCTTGCATATCTGAATCAATTATATATGTGTATAGCCTATCAAGCTCTGTTGCTCTTCTACTTATGATTACTTTACCATATTT
>CAZFIO010000053.1:0-12834 GCA_964519585.1 uncultured Tissierellaceae bacterium | reverse complement strand
TTGTAAATAAGATTGAGAAAACAGGAATCAAATCGCCCACACAAGCAGGTGTAATGCCTGTTGTAAATCTAAAGCAGGTAAAAAGAACTGTGGAACTTTCTGGTGCCACCTTGACTGAAAAGTTTACCAGGATACTTAGCAAGTACCAAGATGATGAAATTGCCTTGCGGGATGCTGGCATTGCCTATGCAGTAGATCAAATAGTTGACTTAATATCTACTGGTGTAAGGGGAATACACCTATATACTATGAATAATCCCTACATTGCCAATACTATACTAGGCAACATAGATTCCCTAGTAGAATCAATTAATTCAAAATAGGATTTCAAAGGTTGTGAATATATGTCTATCCAAATCCAAAAGGATGAAGTTTTAAGGTATTTAAATTATAAGGGTCAAGAAATAGATTATATAACAAATCATTTAATAAATGAGTCAATCAAGGAAATAGAAGATATAATCACCCCCAAATTTACATATAGGGAATTTGGATTAGTAAATAGGGGGGAAATCATCTATCTTGATGGAAGTAAATTTTCCTTAGAAGGCCATAGCATAAGAAAGCATTTAAAGAACTCAGAAAGGTGTATATTAATAGCTTTTACCCTGGGTCATCAGGTAGATAGACTGATTAGATATTATGAAAAATCTAATATGACCAAGGCCATTATTTTAGATGCTTGCGCATCTACTGCTATTGAAGAATTTGCGGACAATATTTGTAGGGATTTGGAAAAAACTTATAGAAAATATGGAGAAAAGCTAACTGGTAGATTTAGTCCAGGCTATGGGGATTTAGATATTGGTATTCAAGGAGCCTTCTTAGATCTTTTGGATGCAAGGAAATCCATGGGGCTGACTGTCAGCTCCCATAGTATACTTATTCCAAGAAAATCAGTAACTGCAATTATTGGGATTATCCATAAGGATATTATTCATAAAGAAAGAGCTTGTAAGGATTGCTATAAGTATGGGGATTGTAACTTTATCAAAGGAGATGATGGGCGTGGGAATTAGGGAAAAGCTAAAAAATGAAATTATTATATTGGATGGAGCCATGGGGACTATGCTGCAAAGCAAAGGACTAAAACTAGGACAGCAGCCAGAAATTCTAAACATAGAAAATCCTGAAATCATAAAGGCAATACATAAATCCTATATAGAGGCAGGGGTCCACATAATAACCACCAATAGCTTTGGGGCAAATGAAAGGAAATTACATAATAGTGGGTTTTCCCCAGAAGATATAATAGCTGCTGCTGTTAAAAATGCAAAAGATTCTGTAGGAAACAATGAAGTATATATAGGTCTAGATATAGGGCCTATAGGTGAACTCTTGGAACCTATGGGGACCTTAAGTTTTGAGGAGGCCTATGCAATATTTCAAAGGCAAGTTATTGTAGGTGTTAAGAGTGGAGTAGATATAATAATAATTGAGACCATGACAGACCTATATGAGGCAAAGGCAGCAGTCTTGGCAGCCAAGGAAAATTCAGACCTACCTATATTCTCTACAATGTCTTTTGAAGAAAACAAAAGAACCTTTACAGGCTGTAGTATTGAATCTATGGTAGTTACTCTGGAAGGGCTAGGTGTGGATGCTCTGGGCATAAACTGCTCCCTAGGACCCAAGGAAATTCAACCTATATTGGATGAAATCCTTAACTTAGCAAGTATTCCAGTTATGGTACAGGCAAATGCAGGCCTGCCTATAGTGGTAGAAGGGAAGACTGTTTACAATGTTGATGCAGATGAGTTTGCCCAATACTCTAAGAGCTTTATAGAAAAGGGGGTAAGTATCATAGGAGGGTGTTGTGGGACAACAGATAAATATATTGGGAAGCTGGTAGATGAAATCATTAAACTTAAGAAGGTTAAGCTAGAGCCTAAAAAACTGGCTGCAGTATGTAGTCCCACAAATTTTCTAGAAATAAATCAAGTAAAGGTAATTGGGGAAAGAATAAACCCAACTGGGAAAAAGATATTTAAAGAAGCCTTAAAAAGAGGAGACATGGATTACATAATCAAGGAGGCTATTTCCCAGGTAGAAGCTGGGGCTCATATACTGGATGTAAACCTAGGATTGCCTGATATAGATGAGGAAAAACTTATGGTAAGGGTTATTAAGGAAATACAGTCAGTACTGGACACCCCTCTTCAGATAGACTCCACAGACCCAAGGGTTATAGAGGCTGGCCTAAGGATTTATAATGGTAAGGCAATAGTAAACTCGGTCAACGGAGAAGAAAAGATTCTTAACAGCATACTTCCCATAGTAAAAAAATATGGAGCTGCAGTAGTAGGCCTTACCCTAGATGAGAATGGAATCCCCTCAGATGCTAAGGGCAGATTTGACATTGCCAAAAAAATAGTCAAGAAGGGCCAGGAGTATGGAATACCTAAGGAGGATATTTATATTGATTGTTTAACCTTGACTGTAGCAGCCCAGCAGGAAGATGTTTTGGAAACATTAAAAGCACTAAAGATGGTAAAGGAAGACTTGGGGGTAAAGACTGTACTGGGAGTATCAAATATTTCCTTTGGCCTGCCAAACAGGGAACTAATAAACAATACCTTCCTAGCTGCAGCCATATATGCAGGTTTAGACTTGCCTATAATTAATCCTGGAGACAAGGAAATGATGGATACAATTCTTGCATCAAACCTTTTATGGAATAAGGATAAGGGAGGGAAGGCTTATATCAAAAATTTCCAAGCTATGGGAAAAGAGGAGAATACTATAGAAAGAAGGGAACTAGATTTATACCAGATTATAACCAGGGGTATGAAGGAGGAAGCAAAAGATGCTACAAAAGTTTTATTAGAAAAGGAAGAAGCACTAGAACTAGTTAATAAATACATAATACCTGCCCTAGATGAAATAGGAGATAGGTATGAAAAGGGACTTATATTCTTACCCCAACTGATCCAGGCAGCAGAAACTGTAAAATCAGCCTTCCAAGTAATAAGAGAAGAACTAATAAAAGAAAACAAGGAAGACATATCAAGGGGAAAGATAATTTTGGCCACTGTAAAAGGCGATATACATGATATAGGTAAAAATATAGTAAAGGTTCTTTTGGAAAACTATAATTATGAAATCATTGACCTTGGTAAAGATGTAGATCCCCATAAAATTCTACAGGTGGCCCAAGAAAACAAGGTAAAATTAATAGGCCTAAGTGCCCTAATGACTACTACAGTTAAAAGCATGGAAGAAACCATATCCTTGCTAAAGGAAAGTATTCCCCATGTAAGAATTATGGTAGGGGGAGCTGTATTGGACCAAAAATATTCTAAAATAATAGATGCTGATTTTTATGGAAAGGATGCTAAGGAAGCAGTAAGAATTGCTAGGGAGGTTTTCGAATAAAAATCAAGTAATTTTAAAGTTTTAAATGGGTATAAACTAAAATACTAATTAACAAATAAAAAAAGATGGGAGGAAACAAATGCACAATATTAGACAAATGATTAATAATTTATACTGGGTAGGTGTGAATGATAGGAAAACATCTTTGTTTGAAAATATTCATCCTATACCAGAAGGTATTTCCTATAATTCATATTTACTAATGGATGAGAAAACTGTCTTGCTAGATACAGT
Organism: uncultured Tissierellaceae bacterium; assembly: GCA_964519585.1. GTDB lineage: Bacteria > Bacillota > Clostridia > Tissierellales > Tissierellaceae > CAZFIO01. The sequence goes on along the minus strand of CAZFIO010000053.1, from coordinate 9,225 downwards.
TGATTCATCAGTATGTAATAATTTCATAGATAATGTTAAATATGTCTTAGGGGAAAGGGACTTGGATTATTTGATAATCAACCATATGGAGCCAGATCATGCGGCCTGTATCGGACTTATTGAATCCCTGTATCCAAATGTAAAAGTCATAGGCAACAAAAAGACCTTTGAACTTATGGCTAAATTTGGATTTGAAGTCAAGGAAAATTCTATAGAAGTCAAGGATGGAGATACTATATCCTTTGGCCAACATGAATTCACCTTTATCTTAGCCCCTATGGTACATTGGCCTGAAACCATGGCTAGTTTTGATAAGACTACAGGAGTCCTATTTTCTGCAGATGCCTTTGGAACCTTTGGAGCCTTGAATGGTAGACTATTTAATGATGAAGTAGACTTTGAAAGAGAATTTCTTCTACCAGCTAGAAGATACTATACAAATATTGTGGGTAAATATGGACCCCAGGTTCAAAGTCTCCTGAAAAAGGCCCATGGGCATGATATCAAATGGATTGCACCCCTCCATGGGCCTGTATGGAGAAGTAACTTAGATTATTTTATTGAGAAATATGACAAATGGTCCCTATATGAACCGGAAGAAAAAGGGGTCCTAATAGTATATGGGTCAATGTATGGAAATACTGAATTGGCTGCAGAAGATCTAGCAAGGAGATTGGTAGAAAAGGGCATGACCAATATATCCATGTATGATGCCTCTAGAACCCATGTATCCTATTTAATAGCAGATGCCTTTAAGTATAGCCACATAGTATTAGCATCATCAACCTATAATTTAAACATTTATACACCTATACAAAACTTTATACTAGATATGAAGGCTGTAAATTTAAAGAAACGAACTATAGGCCTTATAGAGAACGGGTCCTGGGCCCCCATGGCAAAAAAACTTATGAGGGAACTCCTGGGGACCATGAAGGAAATGAATATTTTAGACAATGACATCTTAATCACATCATCAATGAAGGATGAAAACATAGAAGAAATGGAAGCCATGGCGGAAGCCATAATCCAGTCCATGGACAAGTAAGTAAAAAAGAAAGGGTAGAAATGAAATTACTTCATTTCTACCCTTTTTATTTTTATTAGGGAAAAATTCTCTTAATAAAGATAAAAGAAAGAAGGTAACCTATAACAAATCCACCTAAATGAGCAGTGATACTTATACTTGGAACTAGAATTGTAATAGCAAGATTAATCCCTAAAAGCCTTAGAATTTGCTTCCTTCCCCCACTTGTAATCATATTGCTATGTTTTCTTATCATATAAAAGAAGGCTCCAAATATTCCGAAAAGCCCCCCAGAAGCGCCTGCAGAAACTGTGTTGAAATTAAAGAAAAAGGTGGCAATATTTCCACCTATCCCTGTCAGTAGGAAAAATATAAGGAAGTTTCTTGACCCCATAAGTCTTTCCATTTGTGGGCCAAATATATATAGGGCATAGGAATTAAAATAAAGGTGGACAATACCTATATGAATAAATATGGCAGTAATAAATCTAAAATATTGATTGAACTGAAGAATAAAGGGTGGAAAAAGGGCTCCAAACCTTACCAGATTAGCAGCATTTGTAGTTCCACCATTTATAGACATAATTATGAAATAGCCTATCATTATCGCTAAAAATATAAAAGTAACCTTTGACCTTTTATAAAATTCTTCAAGTTTATAAAACAAAAAATCAACCCTTTCTTAAGAAGAAATAAAGAATTTAATAACATTATAGCATAAATAGCAAATTTATTTAATATACTTTGTTGACAATAGTTACAAAAGTGTTACAATTGATATAGGATATATTTCATTGAAAATGATTTATAGGGGGGAAGAATAATAGTGGATACTTTAGAAGTATGGCACGAAATAAAAAGAAAAGCAAAAGAAAAATACAGGGATGTAAGGAATTTGCTTAAAGATAAGATTAAGCTTATAAATATTAAGAATATAGTAGAGCACAAACAATTTAGAAGAATAACTATAATTAGTATAACATTCATTTTAAGCATTAGTAGCCTAGTATACTACAACAAGGGTTTCTCCCAGGAAATCAACCTAAACGGTGAAAACATAGGCTATGTAAAGAAGTTAGACATGGTGGATGAGGCACTAGAATTAGTTGAACTACATATCAGACAAGACCATGGGGACAAGGCATTTTTCCAAAGTGAGATTACTTCCCAAAAGGTTAGGGGCCATAAGAAAGATATAATTAAGACAGAAGAATTAGCAGAAAATATGAAAAGTCTTATTGAGGTTTATAAACCAGCAACAATCCTTAAGGTTGATGGCGAAGAAATCCTGATTTTAGAATCAGAATCCATGGTTGAAGCCTTATTAGAGGAGGCTAAAAGTCCATATATTATGGAAGAAGTTGAAGCAAGTATAGAAGTGGTGGACTTCTACATTAAAGAAGATATAGAATTTGAGGAAAGAGATGTCCTTGTTAAGAACATATTGTCCTTGGAAGAAGCTAAATCAATTCTGGGAATTAATCAAGAGGAAGATGAAACTTATTTTGCATCAAGAGATAGGGCTATGGGAAAGGTATCCAGAGCTTTAGGTAATAGAAGAAGACAAGAAAATACTTCCCAGGCTTTAGAGGAAGAAGATGAAGAAAATTCAGAACCAGTAAGTTTGCTAAACATAATTAGAGTAGAAAAACATACAAATATTAAAGAAATTAGCTTTAAGGAAGAAGAAGTTAAAGATTCAAGCCTATATAAGGGACAGAAAAAAGTTAAGGAAAAGGGAAAAAAGGGTAAAAAAGAAGTAATTTCTGAACTGATATATTCCAATGGAAAAGAAATAAGCAAAGAAATCCTAGATGAAGTAGTAATTGAAGAGCCAGTAAATAAAGTTACACTTATAGGTACAAAAAGCAGACCACAACCTAAACCAGCACCAACCTATAATGGTGAACTGGGATCTTCTATAGTAGCTACTGCTAGACATTATCTGGGGACGCCCTATAGGAGTGGAGGGTCATCACCAGCAGGTTTTGATTGTTCTGGATTTACATCTTATGTGTATAAACAATATGGGGTTAATTTACCAAGAACAACAAGTGGACAGCTAGCCTATGGAGGTAGGATATCAAAGAGTGAATTAAAACCTGGAGACCTAGTGTTTTTCACTAGACATGTTGGCATATATATAGGAAATGGGAATATGATACACTCACCCGTACCCGGAAAAAGAGTAGAAATAACCTCAATATATAATGCTTACTTCAAGAGTAGATACAAGGGAGCAACTAGACCATATTAGATAGAAAGCCTATGATTCCGTATGAATCATAGGCATATTTTTTATCTTTTGTCAGCTTGACATAGGGATAGACTGTGATAAAATTTATATTATTATGGGGTTGTAAAAAAATGGAAGACAGATAGATGTGTGGAGGTCTAAAATGGATGTTTTTTTGGCTAGGCAACCAATATTTGATGCAAGGGAAAATGTAACTGCATATGAAATCCTATATAGGACCGGATTCACCAATGTTTATACTGGGACAGATGGTGATGAAGCTTCTACAAAAGTCCTTTACAACGTTTTCCACGGTTTTGGAATAGATAATCTTACCAAGGGGAGACCAGTATTTATAAATTTCACAGAAAACCTAATCTGTGACGAAATGGCTACCCTATTTCCCCAGGATCTTCTAGTGGTGGAGATCTTGGAAGATATTATTCCCCATTATATCCTTATAGAAAAAACAAAAAACTTGAAGGACATGGGCTATAAAATAGCCCTAGATGATTTTGTTTACAGAAAAGAATACGAGGACCTACTTGATATTGTTGATATTGTAAAGATTGACTTTCTATCAACGCCTAAGGAAAATATTGAGTTATTAAGTAAGTATTTAATATATAGGGAAATTACAATTCTAGCAGAAAAGATAGAGAGTCGGGAAGAATTTCAATATGCAAAGTCACTGGGCTTCAGTTTATTTCAGGGATATTTCTTTTCTAAACCAGAAATTGTAGCAGGCAAGTCCTTAACCAGCTTAAGATCAAACTATCTACAATTACTTGCTGAAGTCAATAAGGAAGAGATAAGTTTTGACAAAATAGCAAATATTATATCAAGAGATCTATCTTTGACATATAATTTATTAAAATTGGTCAACTCTGCAGCCATGGGATTTAGGCATAAAATTCAATCAGTAAAACATGGCATAGTAGCTTTGGGCCAAAGGCAAATGAAAAAGTGGGTATATCTGGTTTTGATTAATACTGTTGCAGAGAATGAGACAGAGGAACTGACTAAACTATCCTTAATAAGGGCTAGGTTTATAGAATTGATTGCCTTAAGAACTAACTATAGGAATGACTCTGAAGAATTGTTTTTAATGGGGCTCCTATCATTGTTGGATGCTATTTTACAGAGGCCAAAAGAGGAAATACTGGAGGAAATACAGAGTAGTTCTAGGGTTAGACAAGCCTTAATTAATGAAGAAGGAAAGTTTGGAATTCTTTATAAGCTGATTATTTCTTATGAAAAAGGTCAATGGGATGAATTTATGGAATATACGAAAGAACTAAAAATAGATGCAAATATTATAAGTGAGGCCTATATGGAGGCAATACTATGGTATAACAAACTTCAGACAGTAAATGAATAAGTAGCTAAGAAACTAGTCTTCAATATTATACCAATAAACTAATTTAAATAAAATTTTGGGGAGATAAAATGGATAACTTTAAAAGAAAGGCAAAACAAGTCTTGATAGCAGCAGTTGGTATAAATGTTTTAAATGGAATAACCTATACCTGGTCTGCCTTTAGCCTATATATGATAAATAATTGGGGATGGACTAGCAAGGAGGCATCACTGCCATATACCTTACATACTGTATTTTCTGTAGCCACCATGGCCATTTTAGGTGGTATAGTAGATAAAAAAGGGCCTAAACTTATTGCAACACTAGGATCTATTTCTCTTGGTATGGGTCTGATTTTATCAGGATTTACCCAGGATTTTAGACTTTTTATAATATTTATAAGCATAATGGTGGGATGTGGTATAGGCATGCATACAGTTACTACAACTCCTGCTGCCCTTAAGTGGTTTCCCCCTGAAAAGAAGGGCTTAATATCTGGTCTGGTATCAGGAGGTGTAGCACTCTCATCCATAATATATGCTTTTCTAGGCAACTTTTTAATAAATAAATATGAACTTAACAAATCATTCCTTTATATGGGTATATTGATATTAGTTTTAACCCTTACCCTGGCAAGGATGCTGGACATACCTTATGATAACATAGAAGAAAAAGAAAGGTCATCTGATGAAGGAAGACATGGAAGATTTTCCATACTTAAGGATAAAACCTTCTACAAAATTTGGTTTATGAAGGGATTCGCTGATTCAGCTGGACTGATGATATTCAGCCATATATCCATAATTGCAAGTATACAGGCTAACTGGGATAAGGGTTTTATATTAATTGTCTTGGTTTCTGCCTTTAATGGTTTAGGTAGGGTATTAGGGGGGTTCCTATCGGATAAAATAGGTAGAAGTAAATTATTAAAATACATATTTATAATACAGGGGGTAAATCTTTTATTATTTTCAACCTATAATACTATCTTTAGCATGGTGCTGGGAGTATCTATAGCAGGTTTTTGCTATGGGTCAGGCTTTGGGATATTTCCTGCCTATATTTCAGACCTTTATGGAGAAAGAAACTTTGCCCAGAATTACGGATTTTTATTAACAGCATGGGCAGTAGGCGGAACCATAGGCCCTATGTCAGCAGCAGCTATATTTGATGCTGTAGGTAACTACAAGATGGCCTATGGATTAGAATTTGTTTTATTGTTGCTAGCCCTAGCAATATCCTTTACAATAGGGAAAGAGGAAAATTTATCAAGTAATTAAACCTAAATTTACTTGGTTAGGATAAAAAAATTAATATTTTGTTATAAAGGCACAATATTAGCTTAATTAATATTGTGCCTTTATAATGGGGCATAGTATAGACCTACAGTTGATTTATGGAGGAAAACATTATTGTTCATTCTTAGAAGAATGACTCTAGCCATGATTTACCCTTACAGTTTTACTTAGATATGAATGGAGAAATAGCCAGCCCTTATTAGGGACTGGCTATTTTTAATACTTTTCAATAAACTTAATGTAGAAGTTAATCATATTTTCTAGATTATCAAATGATATTCTTTCGTTATTTGAATGTATGGTATCGAAATCCGCCTGACTTAGGTGAAGGGCCATAAATCTGTAGATGTTGTTACATACATTGTAGTATTTTCTAGAATCAGTCCCCCCTGCCATTAAGTAGGGTAGGATTAGAACATCTGGATAAATTTCCTTAATTGTTTCTGTAAGGATTTCATAGGCTTTTACATCTGTATTTGATGTAGCTGAGGGTTCTGAAACTAATAACTTTTCTATCTCCATTTCTATACCCGGATTCACCCTTCTTATATGGTCTATGGTTGAGTCAACACTGTCTCCCTGTAAAATCCTTAGGTTTGCAGTGGCCCAGGCATTTTGAGGCAGTACATTGGCTGCATCTCCACCACCTACCATGGTAAAGGCTATAGTGGTTCTTATTAAAGCATTGGTAGTTGGGCTCTTGCTTAATACCTTCTTTATAATTGGGAAAAGCATTTCTGCATTTTTAAGTGGGAAGCTCATTCCCTTCATATGGGGGGCCATGGCTGTAAACATACCCTTAACAGGCGGGGTAAGTCTGGCTGGCATTGGGCTCTTGTTTACATTAGAAATAATTTTACTTAAGGTCTCTATAGCTGTGCTAGCAGGTGGCATTGATGAATGCCCTCCATGACCCTTAACATTTATCCTAATATTTGTAGTTCCTTTTTCTGCAAGGCCTACTAAGGCAGCAGTCTTGTCCAAACCTTCCATCATATCTTCTATGATTGCCCCACCCTCATCTAAGACACAATCGAATTCTATTCCTTTTTCTTGGAAATATTCTGATACCTTCAGGGCACCCCTATTACCTCCAACTTCCTCATCATAACCAAAAGCCATATAAATATCCCTATTGGGGACAAAGTTCCTTTCTATTAGGTGCTCAACTGCTTCCATTACTGAGATTACCTGGTTTTTATTATCTAAAGTCCCCCTGCCCCAGACATAATCATCCCTGATAACCCCTGCAAAGGGATCTACTTCCCAGTCAGTTAGAGTAACTTCCTCTACAGGAACTACATCATAGTGGGCGATTAGTAGGATGGGTTTTAGACTCTTATCCTTACCCTGCCAATGATATACAGGGCTATAATTGTTAACCATATTTTTACTACAAGTCTTGTGAATATTAGGATAGGCTTTCTCCAAGAAACTTAAAAATTCATCATAAATTGTATAATCCACCTTATTTGAATCAGGATATGATATGGTTTTAAACATTACTGACGTAGCTAGATTGTTGATGGCCTTGTCTAAATTAATGTTAGATGATTTTTTTGACATGATAATTCCTCCTTATATGTATTCTTATATAGATTTTATCAATTAAGAGAAAAAAGGTAAAGAATAAAGGGGTGTTATAATTGGAAAAGAGGGTAATAATTGATATAATTTTTTAGAAGTCTTTTTTATAGCTATATAAGTAATATGGATAGTAAAATAAATAGGAGGAGATGTTTTAATGAAAGCAAGAGGATTTATTGATCTGCATTGTGACACACTGACTGACCCTGATTTGTATAAGGCAGGCATTATAGAAGATACATTAAATGACCCTAAGAAGGCCTTATCCTTGTCTAAAATTAAACCTGGTACAAAATGGGCACAGTTCTTTGCAATATTTATACCAGACGCCTACAGGGGCCAAGAGGCTTTAAAATACTATGAATTTCATATGAAAAATTTCTATAGACAAATGGATAAGTTTGCTAACCTTACCATGGCTGTTAGAAATTTTGATGAGCATGAAAAAGCCTTCAAGCAAGGGAAATTTGCATCAATATTAACAGTTGAAGGTGGAGCTGTTTTAGGTGGAAATTTGGATAGGGTTAAGGTTCTTGCAGAAGATGGGGTTAAGTCATTGACCCTAGTTTGGAATGGAGAAAATGAAATTGGGTCTGGAAATACCACTGACAAGGGCCTAAGTGATTTTGGCAAAAGCCTTATTCCAAAATTGGAAGAATACAATATAATAATAGATGTTTCCCACCTAAATGATAATGGTTTTAAAGATTTACTTAAGGTGGCAAAGAAACCCTTTATAGCAAGTCACTCCAATGCCAGGTCTATATGCTCCCATAAAAGAAACTTGACTAATGACCAGATAAAGGAAATTATTAGGCGGGATGGTCTTATAGGTTTAAATTATTATGTAAAATTCCTTGGTGATGATGAAAATTCAAAGAGCCTGGATGATTTATATGCCCATATATATCATTTCTTAGAATTAGGAGGAGAGAAAAGTCTTGCTTTAGGGTCAGATTTTGATGGAGCAGATCTACCAGAGGATTTAGATTCTGTTGAAAAAACCTTTCATATATATGATTTTTTAATTAAGAAGGGATTAAACCATGATCTGGTGGATGGAATAATGTTTAATAACGCTTATGAGTTTCTTAGAGAAAATTTAAAATAAAAAGATCAAGTCTTCTATTAAATAGGAGACTTGTCTAGGTTTAATCGCATAAAAATTGAGTTTTCTATAGGGCTATGGCTGTGAGGCGGAACCACTTTGAATCCATATGATTCATAGAGGGATAAGGCTATATTTAAAGAAGGCAAGGTATCTAAAAGCATATATTTGTAGCCTATCTCCTTCCCATCTTCTATAAGCTTGTCTATTAATTTTCGCCCTATTCCCTTGTCTCTAAAGTCAGGTTTTACATAAAGTCTTTTCATTTCACAGTTTTCTTCATCAAATTTCCTAAGTGCTATACACCCAGCTACCCTTCCCTTAAAAATAGCTATATATAATCTACCACCTGGTAGGCCATACTTAGACCTTAAATCCTTAACTTCATCATCATAATTTTGAAGGCCTAGATAGTAATCAAAGCCTGGTTCATTTTCCACCAGCATCCTAGTATAGGCATCAAAGAGTTTCTTAATCTCATCATGCATATCATAGGCAAGAACAAATTCTAAGTCCATTTTAAGACCACCTTTACTATTTTTCTTAATTATATACCTAAGGGTTAAAAAAGTTAAGCCCATATGGGCAATCTACCAGCCTAATATGGTA
>CAZFIO010000052.1:7534-12864 GCA_964519585.1 uncultured Tissierellaceae bacterium | reverse complement strand
ATTAGGCAAGCATTTTATGACCCTTTTTAAGGCTTTTTTTATAGGCTTTGTCCCTTGTCTTTAACCTTAATTATTGGTATATTTGCAACTAAGGCTGATATTGGGGCTCTTTCGTTAGTTCTCTTCATCCTGGTTAATTTTATGTCCAAGCTTTCCTCATCAACCTCTACATATTCTGATATAACCCTAATAACATCACTTTTTATCATTTCTAAAAACCTAGGAGATAAATCAGATCTATCATGAACTAAAACTAGCTTCAACCTATCCTTAGCTACATTTTTGCTTTTTTCACCTTTTTGATTAAAAAATCTAAGAAAATCCAAGACCATCCCTCCTATTTGCTAAATAATAATTTCATTATCTTACTAAATTTATTGCCCTCAAATGCCTCCAAATTTAATAATTCTATTTCTTCTCCTAGTAGTCTTTTTGCTATATTCATATAAGCCTTTCCTGCTAGAGATCTAGCCTCAATTACAGCAGGCTCCCCCTTGTTTGTTGAGATTACAATTTCTTCATCATCTGGGACAACTCCCAAAAGATCTATAGCCAAAATATCCACTATATCATCTATGTCCATCATGTCCCCTCTTCTAACCATATCAGGCCTGACCCTGTTTATTATTAGCTTGGGATTATATATTCCTTTTGATTCCAGTATCCCAATAACCCTATCAGCATCCCTAACTGCGGATATTTCGGGAGTGGTAATTATTAAAGCAAGGTCTGCACCAGCTATCGAGTATTGGAAACCCTGTTCTATTCCAGCAGGTGAGTCTATAATTATAAAATCAAACTGTTTTTTTAATTCATTTACTAATTCTAGCATTTGTTCTGGTTTAAGGGCTGTTTTATCTTTGGTTTGTGCTGCAGGTAGCAAAAATAGTTTTTCAAATCTTTTGTCCTTTATTAAGGCTTGTTTTAAACGACAGTTTTGCTCAACAACATCAACTATATCGTATACAATTCTGTTTTCTAAGCCCATTACAACATCAAGGTTTCTAAGCCCTATATCTGCATCTACAACTACCACAGACTTGTCCAATAGGGCTAGGCCTGTCCCTATATTGGCGCTAGTGGTAGTCTTCCCTACTCCTCCTTTTCCTGAGGTGATTACTATGGCCATTCCTTGTTTTTCATAATCCATTTTTTTGCCTCCCTTTATTTATTGGGTAAATATGGTTCTATAAATATTTTCCCATTGATGATTTTTGCAACTTCAGGTAATTTTGATTCCCAATTTTCTCCATCTGGAGCCCTTACTATAATATTTGCAATCCTAAGTTGTGTTGGAAATAAACCAAATGCTGCAACTATAGAATTTTCATCACCGTCTAATCCAGCATAAGCTATTCCCTTTAGGGCTCCCAATACTATAATGTTGCCCTTAGCCTTAAGTAGCCCCCCTGGGTTTACATCTCCTATTATAACAATATTCCCATTGTAGTCAATAACTTGCCCAGACCTTATGGTGCCATAAACAAACTTAGTTGGATATTCCTTACTTATTTGTTTTTGGTTTTCACTATGTTTAACTGTCCCTTCTTCTTCTAAAATCCTTTTACGGTAATAGTCCTCTTTTATATCTTGGGTTATTTCATTTAAGTCTATATCCATATTATATTTATACTTAAGGCAAAGATTTAAGTCCAGTATATTTTCCGGGCTTAAATCCTTTCCTACTATACCTAAAAACCTCATCCCCTTATAAAAGTCCATTGAAGCCTTTAATTTTTTTTCTAGTTCCTTCTTTATCCTGTCCATTTCTGAACCCTTAATATAAAGGGTCACTCCTTCTGAGCTGCCTTTAAAGCTTATGATCTCCTTCTTCACCCTGATCCTAACCTCCACAAATGTGTCATATCTATATATTCTACGCCAAAATCAAAAATCCTTCTTGAGAATTGTTTTTGATAGGATTTCCAAGTATAAATTTATCCCTAAGGCTACTTTTTAAAAACTTTATTCATTTAGCCCAAGATATTGTGCAATTATATCCCTTGCCATAGGTGCACCGTGTCCTCCAGTTCCCCCTTGAAACAAGACCACTGCTACAGCAATTTGTGGGTCATCGTAGGGTGCAAAACTAACAAACCATGTATATTCATCATAGCCTTCCTTTGTTATAGGATGAAGACTTTGGTTCTGAGCGGTACCTGTCTTAGAACCTACCATTTCAGGAAAATTCCCAAATACCCTTCTAGCTGTACCGTCATTTGATACCATAAGCATCCCTTTTTTTATATCATCTAGATTGCTATAATCATTCAGCTCTATTCTTTCTGGATTTGCCTGGTGAGTGTATTTTGTTTCAGTATCATTATAATTTGTAATATTATCCACTAGACTTAGCTTATGCCTATAGCCTCCATTGGATAGAACTGCAACATAGTTAGCCATTTGGATTGGAGTGTAGGCATTAATCCCTTGACCTATAGTTATATCAAGAGTGTCAGCGATTCTCCAACCTGCAAAATCCAAATAATCAAACTTTATTTTATCAGCTATACCAGCCCTGTCATTTCCAAGCTTATATTCAGGCCTAATCCTCATCTCTTCAAGTCTTCTAATTACTTCTGCTCTGGTTAAGGGAACTTCCTCATCAGACCAACTAACTATTTCCTCGACTACTTCTTTTTTATAGGCATCATCATAATCAAAATCTTCTTCGAAATATTTTTCAATATCAGCATTTAAGGCCCGTCTTAACATGTTTTTTTGCCCTAAAATCTTCCTTTGCCTGTCTGGTACTCCATATGCAGCCTCTCTTGGTATATTAATCTCTATACCTGTCCTATCATTTAGACCTAGTTTAGTAGACATTTCAGCAATATCCTCTATCTCAATTTTTGTGCCTATATACTCACCAGTCCTAGGATTGCTTCCATATGCTAGACTATAAAAGTAATAGTTGCATGAATCCCTAAGAGCATGATAGACATCCACATATCCATGGGTTCTTCCTGATGTAGTCCATAATAAACACTTTTTGGGTTCCCCAGCCCCCATGGGTATATATCCCATGTCCCTAATCTTTTTATTGGGACTTAGGCCTTTATCCAAGGCAGTTAAAGCTATGGCCATTTTAAAAACAGATCCCGGTTGTATAGCTGTTTGTGTCGCTATGTTATATAAGGGTCTTGGTGCTAAAGGATCATGTTCATCTTCTGGAATCAAGCTTTGCCAATCAGAATCAGATATACCTGTAGAAAACAGGTTAGGGTCATAGGCTGGGTAACTAGCGCTGGCTAAAACTTGGCCTGTCTTAACGTCTAAGGCTACCACTGCCCCTGATGTGGCCCTTGTATAGGGTCGTCTTTTGCTTTTATTTGTTGCAAACTGGAAATTGCCCCAAGGACTCTCATAGGTCCCACCTACTTGCAGCTTTTCAAGAGTTTGCTGTAAAGATGCCTCCGCTACTTTTTGAAGATTTAAATCAAGGGAAAGGTATAGATTGTCACCAGGGATTGGTTTGATTTCTTCCAATACACTTGTCGTATTTCCTACAGAGTCTACCTCTATTTTCTTTATACCATAGGTTCCACTTAGGATGTCTTCAAAGCTTTCCTCCACACCTGTTTTCCCTATAATAGCACTTCTAAAATATTTCTTTTCATCTATATATTTCTTTATTTCATTTGCTTGGCTAATCTTGCCCAAATAACCTAAAATATGGGCAGCTGTTGTTCCTTCAGGATAATACCTTACCCCCTCAATGGAGACCTCTATACCAATGAAGTCCATCAGTCCTTCTTCTATCCTTGCTACGGTTGTTTCCTTTAAGCCATAGGCCAGGTATATAGGCTGATAGGCTAAATAGCCTTGTTTTTGCACTAGATTATATAATACTAGTATCCCCCTAGCCTCATAGTTACTAAGCCCCTTATCAATCTCATAGTATTCTCTTAGGGCCTGGAAGAAATCTTCAGGGCTAGTATCTTCTTTTATAGCGTGTATCTTATAAAAATCTTTTAAGTTATTTATATCAACATATTCAAAACCTTGGGAAACAGCTATCCTTGGATTAACACCATCATTTAACAACTGACTTTGTGCCAAGACCCTTATGTCATCCCTAGATAGGAAATCCTTAATTATATCAGCATCACTAGCTATTTGAATCAAATTCCTTATGGTCTTTTCCTCGTCAAACTTTTTGTTTTCTAAATGTTCAAATATTATAGTCTTCTCATCTTCGATAATCTTTATGTCTATAGGAACTTTTACTCCTTTTTTACTTAGCATATCCATAAGTATTTGGGCTGGCACTATTATATCTCCATCTTCTTCAGGCTGGATTATTTTCTGTAAAAATTTATCCAGTGAAGTTTTTGTAAACATAAGTGTAAAATCATCTGCTGCTTCAGATTCCAAAGTGATTTCTGGAAAGCTTTTACTTAGGCTTCTTTTTAAGTCTAAAAAACTTTCCATATAGGAAATTGCATAATCTTCTAAAATTAGATTATCAGTTAAATTCTTTGCTTCCAATATATCATATATTAATTCCCTGGATATGGAATTAGATATTATTTTTCTTATTACAGTCTTATCATCTCCTATTAAGCTTATAAGAGAATCTATTGGGTTTGCATCTGCTTGGATTTTGTGCTCCTCTTTCCATCCATCTATATCGTAATTACTGTCAAAGGACATCTTTATCTTGTCTGATTTTAGTTCTACTCCTATAGGTATATCTAAGCCCTTATATTTCAGGGCATTTATAGCCCTATTTGCAATTACAAACTTATAGTGCTCATCATAGCCCTCATAGATGAAATGGCTATTTAGTACACTTTTTATTAGCTTGTTTTCCTTGATTATTTCAATTACCTTATCGTTTGGGCTAAGTTCTTCCCTCTTATAATCTTCTTCAGATTTGTATTTAAATACATTTAACTCTATAGGTAATTCATCTACATAATTAACTCCATCCTCTTCTATTATTCTCATCAGTGTCAAAAAACCATCATTCTTCTTTTTCTTTTCATATAGATTTATTTCATCCTTAAAGAGTTTAATAGTAAAACTAGGCTTGTTTCCAGCAAGAAGTACACCATTCCTATCCCTTATTTCCCCCCTAGGAGCATTTATGTATACCTCCTTATATCTTTTGTTGTCTGCTAAATCCCTATAATAGTCTCCTTGTGCTATAGTTAGTACAGCCAACCTAAAAGATAATCCTAGTATAAGGATTATAAGTACAAAAGTAATAATATTATATCTATTTTTTATTTTTTCAAAAAATCCCATAGTCTACACCCCTATTTCTTTCCAAATCTTAATGAAGGAGAAGTAAAGATTTTATTATAAATCTTTAATATAATAAA
>CAZFIO010000052.1:0-7524 GCA_964519585.1 uncultured Tissierellaceae bacterium | reverse complement strand
TAATAAAGGTTAAAATCAAATTATATAAAATTTCCAAAGAAAATACATTGTCTACAACTTCTGAAAAATCTATCATATTACTGGTAAAAAATATGAGTAAAGAATACAAGGAGTTATAGATTATAGTTCCAATAGCAGAGAAGAGTACGGGAATAAGAATATTGTCATTATTAAAGCTTTCATTTAATTCTCCCGAATAGTATCCAATTAGAAAATAAATAAGTGCCTTTACACCTATAACCTTTCCAAATAAAATATCATAAATAAGACCTGTACTCAAGCCAAAGAAAGCCCCATAGTACTTACCCTTTCTAAAAGATAATATAATTGTGGCTACCAAACTTATATTGGGCACATAGCCAAAAACAGGAAAAAGAGGTAGAATGGTACTTTCTAATATTAAATTTATAATAATAATTAGTCCTAATGTTAAAATTAGCAATTGAATCCCTCTTATTCTTCCATAATTGCAAAAACCCTATATATCTTTTTAAAATCAATTGCCGGCTCAACCTTAATCTTTTTTGTCATTTCTTCTTCTGCATCAATTACTTCAACAATCTCACCAATATAAAGGTCCTTAATATATACCTTGCCTAAGCCTGACGTATATAGTTTGTCCCCTACAACAACATCTGCCTTGCTATCATATAAATAGCCTTCCATGGTATTATCTTTTGAACCAGAAAGAATACCCCCATCTTGGGTTCTAATAATATGGAAAGCAACCTTATTCATCTCATTTACAATGGATACCACCTTGGAAGAATTAGGTCCGGCATCAACTACACGACCCAGAAGTCCT
Organism: uncultured Tissierellaceae bacterium; assembly: GCA_964519585.1. GTDB lineage: Bacteria > Bacillota > Clostridia > Tissierellales > Tissierellaceae > CAZFIO01. The sequence goes on along the minus strand of CAZFIO010000052.1, from coordinate 6,719 downwards.
TCTATAACTGAGTCCTTATCAATTTCTATACCTTGCACAATAGTAGCACCTTTTTTGACCCCTTGATTTAAACCCTTATCAATAGTAAAAGTATGATACCAGTTTCCTGGTTCTTTCCCAATAACCTGGGCAGAAAGTAATTGGTGTGATGAGCCTTCGTATAATTTTGCCTCTGCCATTAAAACATCGGATTTGGCAATAATATTTTCTAGTTTTTTATTTTGCTCCCTGAGTCTTATAACCTCTTCCTTCAACTGGATATTGTCCCTTGTCAAATTTCTAAAGTTAGCAATAAAATCAAAGGAATCATTTATTTTGTTGCCTATATTGTATCCAATCTTTTTTACAGGATAAAAAACACTCCCAACAAAACCTTCAAATTTGCTAATGGAGTCTCTCCCCTTGCTAGTTCTCCCTATTATAATAATTAGAATGATAGTGACAATAGCCACCATCATTCTATTTTTGTATTTCTTAAAAAAATACATATCATCACCGCTATCCTAATCTTTTACTATTATAAAGTGATTTTCTTATTATATCTATATTATCTAGAGCCATTCCAGTGCCTATAGCAACACAATCCAAGGCATTTTCTGCAATATTTACAGGCATTCCAGTTTCCTTATTGATTAGGGTGTCAATTCCATTTAGTAAGGCTCCACCACCTGTTAGCATTATTCCCTGTTCTATAATATCTGCTGCTAATTCTGGAGGGGTTTTTTCTAAGGTAGATTTAATAGCATCAATTATATTGTTGATAGGTTCCTCCATAGCTTCGTAAATTTCTTCTGAACTAATTTCGATTGTTTTTGGCAGACCTGTAACTAGATCCCTTCCCCTAATCTCCATAGTTTTCACTTCTGAATTTTTATCCGCAGAACCAATGCTAATTTTTACTTCCTCAGCACTTCTTTCACCAATCATTAAATTGTATTGTTTTTTTACATAATTCACTATGGATTCGTCAAATTCGTCTCCACCAACCCTTATGGATTTACTGGTGACAATGCCACCTAGGGAAATAACTGCAACTTCAGTAGTTCCCCCACCTATATCCACTATAAGACTTCCTGTAGGTTCATGAACTGGCAGTCCCGCCCCTATTGCTGCTGCCATAGGTTCTTCTATAAGATATGCGTCCTTGGCTCCTGCATGTATTGAAGCCTCCTCAACAGCCCTTTTTTCAACCTCAGTTACACCACTGGGAACACAAACTACAACCCTTGGTTGGAAGATTGATCTTTTCTTGTAGGCTTTCTTAATAAAATGCTTCAACATACTTTGTGTAACATTGAAGTCAGCTATTACACCATCCCTTAAAGGTCTTATTGCAACGATATCCCCAGGAGTCCTACCAATCATTTTCTTAGCATCTTCCCCAACAGCCAAAACCTGCTTGTTTGTTGTTTGTATTGCAACAACTGAAGGCTCCCTTGTAACTATATCCTTTCCTTTTACATAAACCAGTGTATTTGCTGTTCCTAAATCAATTCCTAAATCCTTTTTAAACATGTCGAAAAAACCCATATCTTATATATCTCCTTCCTGATTGTCAAATTAAATTCTTTTCTTTAAAGCTTATATACTTTCTATCACCAATAATGATATGATCCAATACCTTTATACCTAGCAAATTACCTGCTTCTATCAACCTATTTGTAATATTTATATCTTCATTACTTGGTTCTGGATCTCCACTAGGGTGATTATGTATTAAGATTATAGAATTGGCACTCCTTCTAATACTTGCATAGAAGACATCCCTAGGATGAACTATAGATGCATTTAAAGTTCCAATGGATATATTTTCTATAGCCAGTATTTGATTTTTTGTATCCAGTATTGCAATTCTAAAATGTTCCTTATTTAAGTACCTCATTTCATCCATAAGTAAGTTTGCTAATATGTGAGGCGAACTTACCTTTATTTTGTCATGTGTATTGAATCTACTTATCCTTTTTCCTATTTCTATAGTGGCCAAAATTTGGGTTGCCTTAGCCTCTCCTATGCCATTGATTTTCATAAGATCTTCTAAGGACACCTCTGATAGATGGGCCAGACCTCTTGAGTCCATACTGATTACTTTTTGCCCTAGCTCAACTGCAGTATCCTTAAGACTTCCAGTAGTTATAACTAAAGCTATAAGCTCAGCATTTGATAAGGCTTCTACCCCATAACTAATAAGCTTCTCCCTAGGTCTTTCACTTACAGGTAGGTCTTTTATAGTATAGGACCTTTCTAAATCAAGTTCATTCTTCATAAAATCACCTACTTAGAGTTATAGTATAGCTTGGTTAAAATGCTTTATAAGCAATTCATCTAGTTTAACTAGAGGTAATCCTACTACATTTAAATAAGACCCGTTTATAGCTTCTACAAGTAAGGCTCCGTAATCTTGAATTCCATAAGCTCCAGCCTTATCAAGCGGTTCGCCTGTTTCCACATATCTTTTTATATAGCTATCATCTAAATTCCTAAATTTTACCTGGGTGGTTTCATAATCCACAACTTTTAATCCTTTATTCATTTGGATTAAGCTGATTCCTGTAATTACTTCATGGATATTGCCACTGAGTAAGTTTAAAATTTCCCTAGCGTCCTTCTTGTCTTTAGGTTTCCCTAAAATCCTGTTTTTATATACTACAAGAGTATCTGCCCCCAAGATAATCTTATGAGGATATTTATATCCAATATCTAAGGCTTTTTGAAAGGCTAGCCCCATAGCCACAACTTCTGGCCTTTCATTAGGCATGATTTTTTCATCTATATGGCTTTTGCAACTTTCATATCTTACCTTGTATTTCTTTAGTATCTCTTTTCTTCTAGGTGAAGATGATGCTAATATAATCTTTTCCATAAATCATACCCTATCTTGTAAAAATATTTTAAAATTCTTCCTTAGATTTTGAATTATATATCTTGATGATAATCCAACAAAATATCCTGTAAATAAGCTGGTAATCATTAGAAAAGGCAGGTATGTGTATATCCTTAAATTTCTCATCATAAGGCTTGCAACAGAAATTTGAGCGAAATTATGAGATAAGGCACCTAAAATACTTATACCTACTAGACTAAATATATTGGATGCGTGTTTTAGACCAATATACATAATGATACATGATAGAACAGCACCTGTAAAACTATATAAAAAGCTTGATATGCTGCCTGTAACTAGCATAAGGACTATACTTTTCAAGGCTGATACTGTCAGGCCCTCCTTAAATCCAAATAGTACCAAGGAAACCAATACAACAATATTTGAAAGTCCTAGCTTGGCACCGGGTATGGTAATTGGTAGTGGTATGGATGATTCTAAAACGCTTAAACCAAGACCTGTAGATACCAAGACTGACAAAAAAATAATTTTATTTAATTTTTTCATAAGATCCTCTTTCTACTGAATAATAATATCCACATGATTATTTTTTTCCCTGCCTTTTATTTCTACTACAAGCCTATTGGGTAAACATACAATAGTCTCACCAATATTTGTAATATAGCCTTGTTTTACATCGATTTTATCTGGACATGAAGCTTCTATAACTCGTACTTCTTCATCCCCTATTTCTATTAAGTTGTAGCCATATTCAGTTTCAATGGCAATAGTTTTACCAATTATACTTTTATCATATATAATCTTTTTAATTTCTTTTCCATTGACCTGTATACTAACATACTTACTGTCATTGGATAGGGCTTGTCTTTTGATAAACCCTAAAGAAGCCAATGCCAATACAAAAACTAACACAATTAAAATCTTATCGCCTTTTGTCATTATACCACCTTTTAATCAATATATGAGCTTTTCTATCCTTTATAGTTTATCATTTATGAATTTTATTTACAAGTTACAAAACAAAAAACAAAAGAGCCTTTTTATAGGCTCTAGTGTTTAGTTTGCTATTTCTATTTCCTCTTTTTCATTATAGGTAAATATACACTTTGTTGGGCATTTTTCTTCACAAATTCCACAATTTGTACACTTATCATAGATAATCTTAGCTAGATTATTTTCAAATGTAAAAGCATCCTCAGGACAGTTTCTCACGCAAATTCTACATGCTATACATCCTATGTCACAATATCCTCTTACCTCTCTACCCTTACCTTCACTCTTACATTTAACAATATATTCATTGTCATAAGGTACCAATTCAATAATCTTCTTAGGACAAATTTCTATACATTTTAAGCAGGCAGTACACTTGTCTCTATCTATAACAGCGACACCATCTACCATTCTGATGGCATCGAATTCACAGACATCATAGCAGGTGCCACAACCTAGGCAACCATATGGGCAGGCCTTGCAACCATCAGCAAGAGTTGTTTGTACCCTACAATCTTGTATTCCTTCATATATATATTTGTCCTTTGCCATGTCTCTAGTACCTTGACATAAGACCACAGCAACGTTTCTTTCTACTTCCGCTGAATCTAGACCCATTATTGTAGCTACATTGTCAGCAGTTGTTTGCCCACCTATAGGGCAGGCATTAACAGGTGCCTTGCCAGCTGCTATAGCATTGGCCAAACCTTCACAACCTGGGAAACCACAAGCTCCGCAGTTAGCCCCTGGTAGTGCATCCAATACTGCGGCTATTTTAGGATCTATTTTTACTTCAAACACCTTTGAAGCTATGGCTAGTAATACTCCGAATAATAAACCTAAACCTCCCAGTAACAATACTGGTTTTAAAATATTTTCCATTTTGCTACCTCCTAAACCATTCCGCTAAAGCCTAAAAAGGCTATGGACATAAGTCCAGCAGATATTAGGGCTATTGGGAACCCTTGTAGTGCTTCAGGTACATCAGCAATTTCAAGTTTCTCCCTGACTCCAGCTAGTAACAATAGGGCTATAAAGAAACCTATAGATGCTCCTACAGCATTTGTCATGGTTTCCATTAAACCATAACCCTCTTGTACGTTAAGTATAGTTACTCCCAACACCACACAGTTAGTAGTTATCAGTGGTAAGAAAACTCCCATTGCATTGTATAGGGCAGGACTTATTTTTCTTATAACTAATTCAACAAATTGTACCAATGAGGCTATAACCAATATGAATACAATTGTTTGTAAGTACTCTATTCCAAAATAAACCAGTGCTTTCTGTATTGCCCAGGTAATAAGGGATGCTAGGGTGATTACAAAGGTAACTGCTAGGCCCATACCTGTGGATGTTTCCATTTTATTTGAAACCCCTAAGAGGGGACAAATTCCTAAGAATCTTGCAAACACATAGTTGTTTACAAATATGGTAGAAACTAGTATTCCAAACAAGCTCATTTCTTTACCTCCTTGTATATTTTAATTAGTAGCTTTTTTCTTACTTAATGATATAAATACTGCTATCAGTATACCTAGTACTATAAAGGCTCCAGGAGGTGCTACAAATATACCAGCTGGTTGGAAAGCCTCTCCAAATACCTTGATTTCTAAACTAGTTCCACCTAAGATGGTCCCAGCTCCAAATAATTCCCTAATAAAAGCTAGTACCACTACAGCAAAAGTATAACCTAAGCCATTACCCAAGCCATCTACAATAGATGGTAGAACCTTGTTTTTATAGGCAAAAGATTCTGCTCTTGCTAGAATTATACAGTTAACTACTATTAAGGGTATAAATATACCTAGAGAAGCATATATAGGTCTTGCAAATGCCTTCATAAATAATTCTACCATAGTTACAAAGGTAGCTATAACTACTATAAAGGCTGGTATACGAATTTTACCTGGTATAACATTTCTTAAAAGTGATATTACAAGGTTTGCACCTACAAGGACTGCTATTACCGCCAAGCCCATGGAGAATGCATTGACTACTGTGTTTGTTACAGCCAGTACAGAACACAAACCAACTAATTGTATAAGTACTGGATTATCTTTAAAGATTCCGTCTTTTAAAATCTTTGATAGTTTCAATTTTCTACACCTCCATTTTTAATTAGAAAAAAATTCTAAGTAGGCTTTTATGGCCTTATTTACACCTGATACTGCACCTTTTGATGATACAGTTGCATTTGAGATTATATCTATTTCATTTTCTGAAGATGCTGAAGCTACTGCTTTCAGTTCTTCACTAGCTGATTTGCCTACAAATAATGAGGTAAAGTCTTCTTCTTCAATCATAGTTCCAAGTCCAGGTGTTTCCCCGTTCTCGCCTATTCTCATGCCTGTAAGCTTTCCATCTAAATCTATTCCAGTATATACATTGATAGCTACATCTTTGTTATAGCCCTTAGCTTCACTTGTAAATACATATCCTATAAGCTCTCCACCTAGTGTAGCCTCATGTACTGCCTTAACATCTTCATGGGCTCCGGTAACTTCACCAAGTAAGGCTGAATCTATTTCATTAAATTCTTCTGCATCTGCAAATAAAGCTTCAAATGGGTCTTCATCTTCAGGTAGTTCTATACTTCCATCAGATAGGTAGGCTATGTAAGCTTCCCTAGCACGGTTTACACCTGTTACTACTGCACCTGTAGATACTGTAGCTCCAGATAGTAACAAGACTTCATTTTCAGCAGATGGTGAAGCAACTGCCTTTAGGGCCTCTGCTATAGTTTTTCCTATAAAGGTTGATGTAAAAGATTCCTCTAGAATCTTATCACCTAGGTTTGGAGTTTCACTTTGATCAACTACCTTGACTCCTGCATAGTCTCCTCCATTGTTGATTCCTGCAATGATAGTCATGTTTCCACCAT
>CAZFIO010000051.1:0-13008 GCA_964519585.1 uncultured Tissierellaceae bacterium | reverse complement strand
AAAATTATAAATGGGGATTTAAAAGGGAAGTTTTATACCCTTATAATAGGAGATAAAGAAATAACTGATCCCTACTCTATTTCATCTTCAATAAATTCAATTAGGTCAGCAATCATAGACCTTAAGGATACTAATCCATTAGGGTGGGATTCATATGAAAGGCCAAAGACCAATAATCATGCACCTATAATCTATGAACTTCATATTAAAGATTTTACTGGCCACAAGACTTCAGGGGTAAAACATAGAGGAAAATACTTAGGACTTGTGGAACACAAACCCTTAAACCACCTTAAGGATTTAGGTGTAACCCATATTCACTTAATGCCTGTATTTGATTTTTTAACTGTAAGGGAAGACAAGGACTTATTTTTCGAAGATAATAACTACAACTGGGGTTATGACCCAGAACTCTATAATGTTGTAGAAGGTTCATATGCTACAAAGCCAGAAGACCCTATCAATAGGATAAAGGAATTTAAGACCATGGTTATGGAGCTACATAAGGCTGGATTTAAAGTTATAATGGATGTGGTCTATAATCATACCTACAGGACCAAAGATTCCAACTTCAACATCATAATGCCCTTTTATTATTATAGGCAAAATTCTAGGGGGGAATTTTCTAATGGATCTGGGTGTGGGAATGAATTGGCAACTGAAAGGTTTATGGTAAGAAGGTTTATTATAGACTCGCTAAAATACTGGACAAGAGAATTTCATATAGATGGATTTAGGTTTGATTTGATGGCCCTTATAGATATAAATACAGTAAATACATTAATTGATGAATTAAGACTTATAAATCCGGATATACTTATTTATGGTGAGCCTTGGACGGCAGATGAAACCCCTTTAGATGCAAAGGAAAGAACCCTAAAGGGAAGTCAGCAAGATAAAAACTTTGCTCTTTTTAACGATGATTTCAGGGACGCAATCAAGGGTGACAATGATGGATATGGAAGAGGCTTTATACAGGGCAATATTGATTGTAAGATTGCAGTTGAAACTGGATTAGTTGGTTCAATTTATTATGACAATGAACATATAGGATTTACAAGTAACTCATATCAGAGTATTAACTATATAAACTCTCATGACAACCTAATCTTAAGGGACAAAATAAATAAATCATTTCCTGGCTTAAATATAGAATCTAAAACTAGACTAAACAAACTAGCTTTTGCTATACTCTTTACCTCCCAGGGAATTCCCTTTATTCACGCTGGTAATGAGTTCCTTAGAACAAAGTATATGGAGCATAATACCTACAATCTTCCCCTGACCATCAATGGAATTGATTGGAAGCTAAAGGAAGAACACTATGAATTTTTTAATTATTTTAAGGATTTAATAAAATTGAGAAAAAACTATAAGGAATTCAATCTGTATAAAGCTGATGATATAAGAATTAAAATTAAGTTTATGAAATTTCAACCTGATGCCCCTATAATCGCATTTTCCATATCTATGGAAAATAAAGAATACCTTCTAGTAGTACACAACGGAGGATATAGTGATTATATTATTACAAAAACTCATATTTTAGACCATATAAGGGAAAATTATATAGATAGAAGAGAAAAATTATCTATAAGACCTATATTCAATGAGGAAGGCTTAGTAAGTGAAGACAAAGAAATAGTATATCAGGGGATTGAGGTTCCCTTTTTATCCACAGTTGTATACAAATTAGAATAAAGGTTTGCAGTCATATTTTCTTTAAACCTTTATAAAAAAACTGAAATACCTTATAATAGGAATAGTGTATTGATAAAGATAGAGGTGAAAACTTGATTTATTTAGACAATTGTGCAACAACAAAGACGAGAAAAGAAGTTCTGGAAAAGATATACAAAAGTATGGTGGAAGATTTTGCCAACCCCTCATCACTCCACAGGCTAGGATTAAAATCAGAAAAAGCTTTAGAAGAATCCCGTTCTATAATTGCTGATTTTTTACAGGTAAAGGATAAGGAAATATTCTTTACTTCTGGTGGAACAGAAAGCAATAATATAGCCATACAAAGCATTATTAATAACAGGAAAAGATTTGGAAAGCATCTTATAAGCAGTAAGATAGAACATCCTTCAGTTTTAAATATTCTAAAGGAATATGAAAGAAAAGGTTACCATGTAGATTATATTTCTACTGACAAATATGGCAACTTAGATATAGGAGAATTTGAAAACTGCCTTAGGGATGACACTATATTGGTTTCTATAATCCATGTAAACAATGAACTAGGTATTATACAGAATCTTACTGAAATTAGACAAGCAATTGATAAAAAGTCTCCAAAAGCATACTTTCATATTGATGGAATCCAATCTTTCGGGAAAATTGATATAGACTTTCATGGATTTAGGCCAGATAGCTTTTCCTTTAGCGGTCATAAGGTATATGGACCAAAGGGTGTTGGAGGTTTATATGTTAGGGAGGGACTAAGCTTAGGACCCATAGTATTTGGAGGAAACCAGGAAAAAGGCCTTAGGTCAGGTACTGAAAACCTTCATGGCATATTAGGTTTTGGGGAAGCCGTAAGGATTTTAAGTAAGGCTGCAAGGAAAGAAAGAAACCAAGTAAGAGAAGTAAGGGACTACATGGTAGATAGGATTGAAAGTGAAATCAAAGATATAAAAATCAATAGCCAATTAGACAATTCTTCCCCCTATATAGTCAACATATCTTTTAAGGACACCAGGGGAGAGGTTTTGCTTCATTATTTAGAAGATAAGGGTATATATATATCCACAACTTCTGCTTGCTCTTCTAAGGGTACAGATAAAAGCCACGTTTTAAAGGCCATAGGCCTAACTGATAAGGAAATAGAGGGATCAGTTCGTATATGTTTTTCCTATGAAACCACCAAGGAAGATATAGACTATGTAATAAAGAACTTAAAATCATCGGTAGAAGAGATCAGAAAGATTATGAGGTGAGACTTTGGATAAGGTTGTAAGTGTAAGTATAGGAGAAATTGCCCTAAAAGGATTAAATAGAAAATATTTTGAAGACCAATTAATAAGGCAGATTATTAGGTCTATTAAGGATATAGGCTATGGAAAAATATACAAGGAGCAGGGAAAAATTTATATAGAAGGAAATCCTCATGACTATTCAAGTATAATCAATAGGTTAAGCAAGGTTTTTGGTATAGTTCATATAAGTCCCTGTTATAGGACAGAAAAAGATTTTCAAACAATAAAAAAGGCTATGGTGGGGGTAGCTAAAGAACTACTAGAAAAGAAGCCAGGAAATAAAAGTTTTAAAGTAGATACCAATAGGTCTGATAAGAGCTTTCCCATGAAATCACCTGAGATATCTAGACAACTAGGTGGGACAATACTAGAAAACTTTAAAGAATTTAAGGTGGATGTTCACCAGCCTGATATTTATTTTAATTTAGATATAAAACAAAATCATGCATATATATATACAGAAAAGATTAAAGCCTATGGTGGCCTTCCTGTAGGAACCAATGGCAAGGGTCTCCTTCTTTTATCAGGTGGGATTGACAGCCCTGTTGCAGGTTTTATGATGGGGAAAAGAGGAGTATCCATAAACTGTGTTCATTATCATTCATATCCTTTTACTTCGGAAAGGGCAGAGGAGAAGGTTAAGTCCCTAGCGAAAATCTTAACTAGGTACACAGGAAAAATCAAATTTTTCAGTGTAAATATATTTGAAATTCAAAAAGCTATAAATGCAACTTGCCCTGAAAAGGAAATGACAATACTGTCAAGAAGATTTATGATGAGAATTGCAGAAAAAATTGCAGTCCACAACAAATATAATGCCTTAATAACTGGAGAAAGTTTAGGTCAAGTAGCCAGTCAAACCATCCATGGAATTGGAGTTACTAATGATGCTGTCAGCCTACCTGTCCTAAGACCCTTAATTGGCATGGATAAGGTGGATATCATAGATATATCCAAGGATATAGAAACCTATGAAACCTCAATTCTTCCTTACGAAGATTGCTGTACAGTATTTTTGCCAAAACATCCAGTAACTAGGCCCCTTGTAGATGATATAAGAAAATCAGAATCACTACTTGATATAGATAGTTTAGTAAACTCTGCTATAGAAGGTATGGAGATTAGCATAATTGAATAAGAAAGATTTAGATTTGTTGAAAGCGTTTACAGAGGCATATAAGTATGATAAGATAATAACAGGAGGAGAAGTGTATAGGAACTAGGACATAGAATGACTAATTTTAAAGTCAAATACTACAATAAACTTGAGGAGGAAAATGAAAATGGGATTATCAAAAAAGGTTTTATGTTTCATTTTAAGTTTATTGATTATTATTGTTCCTGTTGGGGAAACGTATGCCCAATCTTATACGATGGTTGTTCCAAAGTATCCACAAGAAAAAAGCAAATGGTGTTGGGCAGCTTGTGCACAAATGGTAGGAGTATATTATGGGAAAACATACTCTCAATCAAGTATTTGCATACATGTAAAAGGCGAAATAATAAATCAGGTAGCAGATGTTAACGAAGTTTCCAAAGCCATAAGATATACTTTAAATAGGGTAACACAGGCTGGGGTTGCATCTTCTGCTGCATTTCTTATTGAGGCTCAGGCTAAGAGACCGGCAGTTTTGAGAATTGGTTGGGCTTCAACTAATTACAAATCAGGACATGTTTATGTAGTTTATGGTGCAAGTGAAGCACTTGGATCAGTAGAAGCGGGCTTATACCTAATTGATCCAATATCTGGAGTAGCGAATAAATTTTATCCTTATTTAAGTTTGGTAAATGGTACAACATTAGATTCAGGAACAGGTAAATACACTCACACTTGGTGGACATTTTAGCGAAAGGGGAGAGGAGCATGAAGCGTATTGCAACTATTATAGTATGTATTATGATTTTATTAATCTTCTCAAGTGCCTTGTATGCAAATACAAATCAATCAATTAAAATAGAGACATTGGGTGAGGCTCATAAGGACTATATTGAAATTATAGGGCTTGATGAAGAAATTAAGCAGATGATAAATAGTATAAGTACAGATATGAATCTAGGGAATTTGCCAAGTAACTATACAATCGATTATAGAAAAGCAAATAAGATTTATGTTGATACAGATATTTTTGCCCTGGAAAGCTCAAAGAGGGAGGATGTTAAGAAGTTATTGGAAGAAGGAGATTATATGTGGTTACTTACCCTGGATATAGAAAATACTGCATATAAAATAAATATATCAAGAGGTCTACCCTTTGATGAATCTCTGAAAGACATTCTTACGGAGAAAGAGATTGAGACTATCAAAGCTCAGGAGGGTAAGTGGACTGTAGCAGCAATTGGGTTTGAAGAAGGCAAGAGCATTAGCTACGGGGAATCAATAACAGATAGACTGAAGGATACGAATTATGAAATAGAGGGAGAGATTGTGCTGTGTGGTGGATTAAAGCATATTCACCAGCCAGTAGCCCTGCTTATGGGCAAGGAAGAAGTAGAACTGCTTATAGCCCTGCATGATTTACAGCTTGAAGGTAGAGAGGAAGAAATCAATCTTTTAAAACCTACTCTAGCTCAGGAGACAGAAGGGGTGTACCTGTATAGCAAAATAAAAGATACAGTGAATAAGATGGAAATTCCCGATAAAGATAGTGTTGGGGCTGGAGGCAGTATAGATTTATCCAGCCCTACCAGGTATCCAAAAGAACTGATTGCAGCTCTTTTTCTAGGATTGCTAGTCCTAGTATTTGGACTTATGTGGATTAAGGGACATAGGTCAAGTTAAAATACTTGCCAAGAATTATATGAAAGATTCAGGAGATTTAATGTTTTATATATTGATAATCTAAATTTAAAAAGATTAGCTACTGCCCTTCAGATTTTGAGGGGCAGTTTTTCCTTTATAGGTTTTTCAGAGGTCGTGTCACATATGTTTGACTTCTCTAGAATCTAGGGACCAAGGGTTTGAAAAAACCTATTGACACCACTATAGAATTAATTTATAATATTGAAGTTAAGATAAAAGTTTAGTAAATTTAAACTTCTTGTTTAATATATGCTTAGGGAAAAGGAGGCTTGATTGTATGGATATAGGTGATCGGATTAGGAGACTTAGAGTAAAAAATGGTTTAACCCAAGAGGAACTGGCTGATAGGTGTGAGTTAACAAAAGGCTTTATATCACAACTAGAAAGAGACTTGGCCTCGCCTTCCATAGCTACTCTAGTTGATATTTTAGATGGGCTGGGTACAAATCTAAAGGATTTTTTTAATGAATCTATAGATGAAAAGATAGTATTCACAAGAGAAGATGTTTTTGAAAGTGAAAATGAAGACTTAAAGTATATATTGAAGTGGATTATTCCAAATGCACAGAAAAATGTAATGGAACCTATATTAATAGAATTGGAAGCCGGAGGTAAAACTAAGGAAGATTACCCTCATGACGGAGAAGAATTCGGCTATGTCTTAAATGGGAGCATTTATTTATATATAGGTGATAATAAATATAAGGTGAAAAAAGATGAAAGTTTTTATTTTAAAGCAAACTCAAATCATTATGTGGAAAATCCAGGTAAAACCAAGGCAAGGGTTATTTGGGTAAGCACACCACCTAGCTTTTAGAAGGAGGAGACTAAGGATGAATATAATAGACTTAAAAAAAATAAGCAAGGAATACAATGGAAATAAAGTCCTTGATAATATAAATATCTACATTAGAAAGAATGAATTTTTAACACTTTTAGGACCAAGTGGCTGTGGCAAAACAACAACACTCCGAATAATTGGAGGTTTTGAACAACCTAGCACAGGAAAGGTAATTTTTGAAGACAAGGATATAACTAAATTACCTCCTTATAAAAGAAAAATTAATACTGTATTTCAAAAGTATGCCCTCTTTCCACATATGGATGTATTTGAAAATATAGCCTTTGGCTTAAAAATCAAAAAACTTCTAAAGGCAGAAATAGAAGTAAAAGTAAAAGAAATCCTTAGGCTGGTTAATCTTAAAGGTTTTGAATATAGGTCTATAGATTCATTAAGTGGGGGCCAACAGCAAAGGGTGGCTATAGCTAGAGCCTTGGTTAATGAACCAGAAGTACTATTACTAGATGAACCCCTTGGTGCCTTAGATTTAAAATTAAGAAAAGAAATGCAAATAGAATTGAAAAATATGCAAAAAAGAGTAGGGATAACCTTTATATATGTAACCCATGACCAGGAAGAGGCTTTGACTATGTCAGATACTATAGCAGTAATGAATGAAGGGGAAATCCAGCAGATTGGAAGCCCTGTAGATATATATAATGAACCCCAAAATGCCTTTGTAGCAAGCTTCATAGGAGAAAGTAATATTATAGATGGAATAATGCATAAGGATTTTGTAGTCGAATTTGGAAATCATGTTTTTGATTGTGTAGACAAGGGTTTTAGGGAAAAAGAGAATATAGATGTGGTTATTAGACCAGAGGATATAGAAATTGTGCCTAAAGATCAAGGCCAATGGCAAGGTCTAGTAAAATCGGTGACTTTCAAAGGTGTTCATTATGAAATGATTGTAGAGTCCGGAGATTTTGACTGGATGATTCATAGTACAATCATGGCAGCTGTAGGGACAAATATAGGAATGAAGGTAACACCTGACAATATTCATATTATGAAGAAGGTGGTGTAGGAATGAATACAAAAAGAAGCGCCTATCCTTATATTGTATGGATGTTGATATTTATAGTGGTACCCTTGTTTTTGGTTTTATATTTTGCCTTTACCAGTGGAGATAGTCAGACCTTCACAGATTTCACCTTTAGTTTAGACAACTTTAAAAGATTTTTAACCCCTACCTATTTAAAAGTGTTAGGGAGGTCTATAAATCTTGCACTTATTTCTACCCTACTGTCCTTAATTATAGGCTATCCACTTGCCTATATAATTTCAAAGGAAAAACCTAAAACAAGAAACACGCTGGTTTTGGCCCTTGTTATACCCATGTGGATGAACTTTCTTTTAAGGACCTATGCCTGGTTAACCCTGCTGGGGAGAAATGGTTTTATTAACAATATATTGGCTAAACTAGGACTACCTGGCCTAAATCTTATGTATAACAACAAGGCTATACTTTTGGGTATGGTTTACAACTTCCTGCCCTTTATGGTACTGCCTATATATTCTGTTTTAATAAAAATAGAAAAAAATTTGGTGGAGGCAGCAGAAGACCTGGGTGCAGACAAGCTTACCGTATTTAAAAAGGTAATCTTTCCCCTAAGTCTTCCAGGGGTAATCACAGGAATTACTATGGTATTTATTCCTGCTGTCAGTACCTTTGTAATTTCAGACCTTTTAGGTGGAAATAAATACAATTTAATTGGAAATATTATAGAGCAACAATTTAGGTGGACAGGAGATTGGCACTTTGGTTCAGCCATGTCTGTCATACTAATGATATTAATCCTAGTGACCATGGCTCTTACATCTAAATTTGATAAAGAAAAAGAGGGAGGAGGGGGACTATGGTAAAAAAACATCTGAAGAAATTCTATATGTTTTTGGTTCTTTTATTTTTATATGCACCTATTATAGTCCTTGTAGTTTTTTCCTTCAACAATTCAAAATCCAGAGGGACTTGGTCAGGTTTTACACTTAGGTGGTATGTAGAATTATTTAGGGATGCAGAGGTATTAAGAGCTCTCTACAATACAATTCTGATTGCGGTACTTTCATCTGTAATATCGACCGTAATAGGAACCTTTGCAGCTCTAGGGATTCATCAAATCAAGGGTTTTAAAAAGTCTATCATTCTTAATCTTAATTATTTACCTGTTTTAAACCCAGATATAGTTACTGCTATATCCCTAATGGCCCTATATAGGTTTTTAAAAATTGACTTTGGTTTATCAACTATGCTTTTATCCCATATAGCATTTTCCATACCCTATGTAATACTTTCGATACTACCAAAGCTAAAACAAATGAATGTCCACCTGGCAGAGGCTGCCATGGATTTAGGGGCCACCCCCCTATATGCACTTAGAAAGGTTATAATTCCAGAAATAATGCCTGGCATAATAACCGGGGGTCTCTTGGCCTTTACCCTATCAGTAGATGACTTTGTTATAAGCTTCTTTAACACAGGCCATGGGGTATCCAACTTAAGCATCACTATTTATTCCATGACAAGGAGAGGGATAAATCCAATAATAAATGCCCTATCCACCCTAATGTTTATAAGCCTACTAGTTTTATTATTGATAATTAATAAAAGGACAGATAAAAGCCTAGAAAGAGGAGGAATTTAAATGAAAAAAAGAGCAGCTTTACTGCTGATTATAACTATATTAGCATCAATGTTGTTAACAGCCTGTGGTGATAAAAAACCTACTATAAATGTCTACAACTGGGGAGACTATATGGATAAATCCATATTTAGAGAATTTGAAAAAGAGTATGGGATAAAGGTAAAATACGATGAATTTGCAACCAATGAAGACTTATATGTAAAGATTAAACAAGGTGGTTCTAGTTTCGATGTTATTTTCCCTTCTGATTATATGATTGAGAGAATGATTAGGGAAGACCTACTACAAAAAATCAACAAGGACAATATGCCAAATATAAAGAATATTGATGACGAGTTTATGAATCCGGACTATGACCCAGGAAATGAATATTCTATTCCCTACCTTTGGGGAACTGTAGGCATAATATATAATAAAACAATGATAGATGAAAAGCTGGATAGCTGGGAAAATTTATGGAATCCAAAATACAAGGACCAAATTATAATGCTAAAAAGCCAAAGGGATACCATAGCTATAGCACTGAAGAAATTAGGTTATTCCATGAATACAAGAAATATAGCAGAACTAGAAGAAGCTAAAGACGAGTTAATCAGACAAAAACCCCTTGTATACTCCTATCTAGGTGATGAAGTTAAGGATGTAATGGTAGGTGGGGACGCAGCTATTGCTGTGGTTTGGTCTGGGGATGCAGTTGAAATGATAAGGGAAAATTCTGATTTAGAGTATGTTATTCCAAAAGAAGGAACTAATCTTTGGTATGATGCAATAGTAATTCCAAAAAGTGCACAAAACCTTGATGGTGCAGAGAAGTTTATAAACTTTCTTTCTAGGGTTGATATAGCAGCTATAAATGCAGATTATATAGGGTATTCAAGCCCCATTTCTGCAGCAATTGAGCTACTACCAGATGATTTACAAAATAGTTTGGTAGCGTACCCAACAAAAGAAATGATAGCAAATACAGAAGTCTTCAAGGACCCCTTAGATATTATAGGCGAATATGATAGAATATGGACGGAAATAATGTCAAACAATTAATCATATATTTAAATTTATAAAACACCTTTAATACTGGAGGTGTTTTAGTGTATAATAGAAAAATCAGGGTAACTAATAAAGCAAGATATTTCTAATTTAAGGGGGACAAAGGATGAAGTATATAGAAAACTTATCAAATGATCCAAGATATAACCTAGCCTTTGAAGAGTATTGTTTTAAAAACCTACCCAGGGATGAAGATTATGTAATCCTATGGATAAATGGGCCTGCCATCATCATTGGAAAAAATCAAAACACCTTAGAAGAAGTAAACCTAGGCTATGTGAAGGAAAATGGAATTTCAGTTGTAAGAAGGATTACTGGTGGAGGGGCTGTCTACCATGACTTAGGTAACTTGAACTTTTCTTTTATTGTAAATGCAGATGGAAGTAAGGTTATTGATTTTAAAAAATACAATATACCTATACTAAGGGCCTTGGAAAAGCTGGGAATTGAAGCTGAATTAAAAGGAAGAAATGATATAACTATAAATGAAATGAAATTCTCGGGCATAGCTCAATCTATATGGAGGGACAGGGTACTAAACCATGGAACACTTTTACTGGATACAAGGCTTGATGTCCTATCTCAAGCCTTAAATGTGAAACAGGATAAAATAGAGTCTAAGGGGATAAAATCAGTAAAGAGTAGGGTAACAAATATTAAACCCCACCTAAAGGATAATATTAGTATAGAAGAATTTAGAGACCTAATTTTAAAGTATATATTTGAATTTGAAGGAAAAACTCCAGAAAGATATGAGCTAAGTGAAAAAGATTTATCTGAAATAGATAAATTATTTAGGGAAAAATATTCAAGCTGGGAATGGAATTTCGGTCATTCTCCAGAGTTCAATTATAAAAATTACAAGAGATTTCCCTTTGGTTCAGTTGAAATTCGACTACAAATAGATGAAGGATATATAAAGGAATGCAAAATTTACGGAGACTTTTTCGGATCTGAAAATATAGAGCAACTGGAAGAACGTCTTTTGGGGATCAAGTATGAAGAAGAAGACTTAATGAATTCAATAAGCGGTGAAGATTTGAAAAGATACTTTGGTGATATAAGTAAAGAGGATTTTAAAGATTTGTTATTTCAATAAAACTAAGCCTAGGCTTAGTTTTATTTTATGAAAAGATTTAATAGTTTTAGAATTGTGTTTAAAAAAAAACAATTGCAAGTTACACAAGTCAAACTTGCAGTTTTATTCTAAAAAACTTGAATTGTCAGAAAAATCAGACCTGATTTGAAGGTTTACTTATAAAAACTTTCAAATTGGCTTAAAATAGCTATTATCATGGGTTTTCCCTAAAAAAACATACTTGAGTTTATAAAATCTTATGTTATTATATAGGTGAAGATAGAAATTTAACAATCATAATGGGGAGGTATGTAAAATGGATAAAAAGACAGTTGTACTGGGAGTAATAGGATCTGATTGCCATGCTGTTGGAAATAAGATTCTTGATTATTCTTTATCTGATGCAGGTTTCAATGTAGTAAACATTGGAGTATTATCACCACAGGAAGATTTCATCAATGCGGCAGTGGAAACAAATGCAGATGCAATTTTAGTATCATCACTTTATGGTCATGGGGAAATTGACTGTAGAGGCATGAGACAAAAAGCAGAAGAAGCAGGGTTAAAGGATATACTAATGTATGTTGGGGGAAATATCGTAGTAGGAAAACAAGACTGGAATGAAGTTCATCAAAAATTTATTGATATGGGATTTGATAGAGTCTACCCGCCTGGAACTTCAGTAGAAACTTCAATAAAAGACTTAAAAGAAGACTTATATAAATAGAGGGATGAAAATGGATTGTTATCTTTTTATTGATTTTGGGAGTACATATACCAAAGTCACATTGGTGGATATAGAAAAAGAAGAAATTGTAGCTACAGCTAAATCTTATACAACAGTTGAAACTGATGTTACTATAGGATATCAAAAAGCTTTAGAAGACTTGTATTCTAAGCTAGATGGAGATGTTAATATCATAACAAAATCTGCATGTTCTTCAGCCGCTGGAGGTTTGAAGATGATAGCTATAGGCCTAGTACCAGAGCTTACAGCAGAGGCGGCAAAAAGGGCGGCCCTAGGAGCAGGCGCCAGGGTTATGAAAACCTATAGCCATAACTTAAACAGGAGCGAGACTGAGGAAATTAAAAACTCTAATGCAGATATGATTCTTCTTGCTGGGGGAACTGATGGTGGAAACACGGATTGTATAACCCACAATGCAAGGATGCTCTTTGAACATGATATAAATATACCTGTAGTTATAGCTGGAAACAAAAGTGCCACTGATGAGGTTATAGAAAATTTAGGGGACAAGATGGAATACCATGTAACCGAAAATGTTATGCCTAAGCTTAATCAAATAAATGTATTACCAGCTAGGGAAACCATTAGAAGCATATTTATGAGGCAGATTGTTCATGCAAAAGGCATGGAGCATGTTGAGGAAACGATTTCAGAAATACTAATGCCTACACCAGCTTCAGTATTAAAGGCTGCAGATGTACTTTCAAGGGGAACGGACAAGGAAGATGGTATAGGTGACTTAGCTATAGTAGATATTGGAGGGGCAACTACAGACATACATTCCATTGGAGAAGGAGCGCCTACAAAACCCTCAGTAATACTTCGTGGTCTAGAAGAACCCATTGCCAAAAGAACTGTAGAAGGAGAT
>CAZFIO010000050.1:0-13151 GCA_964519585.1 uncultured Tissierellaceae bacterium | reverse complement strand
AAAGCTATTATTAGTATTATTCCACCATTATCAATTACAGAGTCCTTTAGGGAACTTTTAAACTTTTCCCAGGTTAGCTCCTTGTATATAAATCTACCTACTATAAGTGAATAAACAACTGCAAAAGCTCCTGCCTCTGAAGGTGTGAATAAGCCAAATCTAATACCTACAATTAGAATAACTGGGAAAAGTAAGGCCCAGATTGAATCCTTTAAATCAGCTAAAATTTCCTCAGATGTAGGTCTTTTTGTGTTGGGAGCTGGTATATCATAACCATGTTTCTTGGATGTAATAGTAACAGCTATCATTAGGGCTGCCATCATCATAACTCCTGGTATTATACCTGCAACAAATAATCTTCCTATAGAAACCTCACCAACAAATCCATATAGGATCAAGCCTAAACTAGGGGGTATGGTTGCTGTGATTAGTGAGGATGCACATGTTATAGCTGCTGTATATCCTCTAGGATAACCTCTTTCAATCATACTAAAGCCCAGGATCCTAGCCTCCATAGCTGCATCTGCTACAGCAGAGCCAGATACTCCACCCATCAAGGTACTCAAAACAACATTACTATGGGCCAGTCCTCCGGTCATCCGTCTAGTAATCAGTGAAGCAAATCTTAATAATCTTTCAGAAATCCCTGTATTATTCATCAGGTTTCCTGCAAAAATAAAGAAGGGTACTGCTAAAAACGCAATAGATTGGGTTTGTGCAACAACCCTCTGTACTGTTATAGAAAATGGAACCAGGTCACTTGTAAAGAAGAATACAGTTCCAGATAATCCTATTACAAATGCAATAGGCATGTTAATAATTAATAAAGCAATAAAAACTAAAACTAGATATATCATCTTATAATCTCCTTACTTAATAATTTGCTAAAGCATAAAATATTTTAATATATTGTTTAACCTTCTTGCTTAATATCATAAGTTTCATTGTCTCTTAGGACATTATAGTTGTCATTATTAAAATTCTTCAAAGTTTTACCAATTTTTATGCTAGCAGATAAAATCATTAAGATAGATGCAACAGGCAGAGAAAATGTAACATAAGAGTAGCTTACAAAAGAAAGTGTTTGGAAACTTCTATCCATACTCTCTATAGCAAGATTAAATCCATAATATGTTAAAAATGATAAGAACAAAATAATTATGGAAAATACTATCAATTGTACAACCTTCATGATTCTAGGTGGAAGTTTATTGGTAACTAAGTCTACCCCTATAAGTCTAGAGTATCTGAATGCAACATCTGCCCCAATTAAAGCAACCCAAGAAAATAATAATTTTGCAAAATCGTCAGCCCAGATTAGGGGCATTTTTAGGGCCCTTAGAAAGGCGGCAATAAAAATCAAAGCTACAATAGCAATAAATCCAATTGCAACAATAGTTTCTTCAATTTTGCAGTAGTAATAATATGCCTTTTTCATACTTTTCCTCCAAAACAAACTTATTTTTTGATAAATACACACTTAAAACTTTGTATACTACTCTAAATAGTTTTAAGTGTGTATTAAATTTTTACAACTTAAAAGATATTATCTTGTTATTTAGTGATTAAAGACCTAATTCTTTATAAAGTTCATCTCTTAATTCTACAAAGCCCATTTTTTCATAAACTGGCTCTACTGCTTCTATGAAAGGAGTTTTGTCAATTTCTACAAATGTTACACCATGGCCTTCCATTTCTGTAATATATTTATCTGATAATTCTACTACTAGTTCTTGATTGTCCTTATAAGTGTCAAATGCTGTAGTCATTAAAAGATTTTGATTTTCTTCAGATAATGAATCAAAGAATTTTGTTCCAGTTACCATTGATGCAATAAGTGTAAAGTGTTCAGATAGACTTACATGACTTAAGATTTCATAGAATCTCATGGAGTAAATTCCAGGTATTTGTGCTTCTGTACCATCTACAACTTTTTGCTCTATAGCTTGATATGTTTCTCCCCAATCTACAGCAGTTGCTACAGCACCCATAGCATTGATGGAGTTTACAAATAAATCACTACCTATAGTCCTGATCTTTACACCCTTTAGGTCAGCTGGTTTTTCTACAGGCATATTTGTAATCCAACTTCTTACACCTGAGTAACCATTGGATGTTACTAACTTAAGACCTTTTGCTTCGAAATCCTTTTCCCACTTCTTGTATAATTCAGTCTGCATAACCTTGTTTAGGTATGTGTAATCTGGGAAAATATAAGGCATTTGAATTAAACCATACTCAGGCACATAGGCTGCTAATCTGCCTGGGTCAGAAGCGTTTATAACTGGTACACCTTGTATAGCCTGTTCTGTAACGTCATCAGTTTCACCCATAACACCATTTATTTTTACTTCAACTTTGAAACCACCATCACTAGCTTCTTCCAAACGTTTTCCAAACTCCACATGTGCCATTGATTGAGTGTCTTCAGCACCACTTGTACCTGCAACAAACATTTCTATTGCCTTAGGCGTTTCCTCGCCTGCTCCACCATTACCTGCTGGTTCTTTTGGCTTGTCTTGTGGTGCACAGCCAGCGATTGTTGCCATGATCATAGAAATAACTAGAACTAAAACTAAACTTCTTTTCAATTTTATTCCTCCCCTTTTAATTAATTATTTATTATAATAGTTCTTACTTAATAAGGACTATTATTAACATTTGTTATTGTAATTCTTCTATAAGAGCTACTTATGCATTTTTTCTAGAGCTTCCCATAATCCATTTAGATAAGTTATACCTAGTGCCCTATCATATAGACCATATCCTGGACGCCCAACTTCATCCCAAATCATGCGGCCATGGTCAGGCCTGATATATACATCTGGGCAAGTATCATAAATGGCCCGCATAACTTCAAACATGTCTATATCTCCATCTGTGGACAGGTGTGATGCTTCACGAAAGACCCTATCACCTAAGAATTTTATATTTCTCACATGAACACATGCCACCCGATTCAAATTACCAAAGTACCTAATTGCAGAAACAACATCATTATCTATTGATGAACCAAGTGATCCAGTACATATACATAAACTATTGGCAGGGCTATCCACCAAATTAATTATTTTATCCAGTTGTTCCCTAGTGTGTGCTATACGTGGAATTCCGAATATAGGCCAGGCAGGATCATCAGGATGCACAGCCATACGAACACCTACTTCCTCACAGGTAGGTATTATGGCTTCTAAAAAATACTTATAGTTTTCAAGCAACTTATCAGCATCTATACCTTTATAAAGTTCTAATATCCTATCAAGTTCACCCAAACGCTCAGGCTCCCAGCCAGGCAAGGTAAATCCTTTAGAACTTGCTGTTGTCTTGTCCACCAGTTTTTGAGGGGTCATTCCATCAAGTTCTTTTTGGTCAAAATACAATGAATTTGACCCATCTTCTTCATTTTCACGGGCTAAATCCGTTCTTAGCCAGTCAAATACAGGCATGAAATTATATATAATCACCTTAATACCACATTGGGCTAGATTTTTTATAGTTTCTATGTAATTCTTTATGTATTTCTCCCTACTAGGCAAACCAAGTTTAATATCTTCATGTACATTAACACTTTCAATTACCTCTACTTCTAAACCTGCATCATTGACATAGCTTACATAATCCTCTATAACATCTAGAGGCCAAACTTCTCCTGCAGCATATTGGTCCAATACACCCATAATCCCTGAGCAATTAGGAATTTGTTTTATATGTTTCAGCTTAACACTATCATTTCCTTCGCCGTACCAACGAAATGTCATCTTCATCCTATATCCCACCTTCTTAAAATTGATTTTCAATTAATTTTCAAATGCAGGTAAAGTATTATGTATGTTTGTTTCACTATGTGAAACCATATTTCGTATTATGTTTTTATTATATCCAAACTTTTTCTTGATGTCAATAATAAAGAATTAAACCTATCAAATACAGCTGATAATTTCTCCTTGTAAAAAAAGGAAGTAATGATAATCCCTCCCTTATCAGAAAATTATCAATCTATTAATACTTGCAATTGTATAATGTGTTTTATATAATACAAAATATAGATTTTCTGTATTATTTTTTTATCAAATTATCTTTTTAAAAGTTGACTTGAAATAATAATTTCAAGACTAGCTAGAAGCATCAAGCTTGGTTTATATTTATAAAGTTTTGTATATATTAAGGAGAATAATATGCTTAAAGTTGAAAACTTAACAAAGAAGTACGGAGATTTAGTTGCAGTTGATACAATTAATTTTCATGTTAGTCAGGGTGAAGTCATAGGTCTCTTGGGAGCAAACGGAGCCGGTAAGTCTACTATTATGAATATGATAACCGGATACATAAAACCAACCTTAGGAGACATCTCTATCTTCCATTATAATATAAAGACTGATCCTATTTCCTTTAAAAGACATATTGGATATTTACCAGAGATCCCTCCCTTATATCTTGATATGACAGTAAGGGAACAGCTTGAATTTGTATGTGGTATAAAGTTTATTCCTAAAAAAAATCAAGAAGAAGAGATTGATAGGGTTTGTGGCCTAGTAAATATCCTAGACCATAAAAATAGGATGATAAAAAACCTATCAAAAGGCTATAGACAGAGAATTGGTATAGCCCAGGCCCTGGTTAATAGCCCAGATTTGCTTATACTGGATGAGCCAACTGCTGGCCTTGATCCCCAGCAAATTTTAGATATAAAAAAACTAATAGAACAACTTAAGAAAAATCATAGTATTATAATAAGTTCTCACGTACTTTCTGAAATATCATCTGTTTGTAATAAAATAATGATAATTAAAGATGGTAAATTGCTAGCAAATGATACACCAAAGAATTTAGAGGACTCTTATCAAAAAGATAACTTGCTGCAAGTAAGGGTAAAAGGTAGTAAGGACAAGGTAATCTCATCTATAGGTAAGATTGAAGGCATATTGGATTATAAGGTTGAAGATTCTGTAGAAAAGGATTGTTTTGACTATCTTATCCAGGCAGAAAAAGGTATAGATATAAGAGAGGACTTGTTTTTTTTACTATCAAAAATTAATTCTCCAATAGTCCTTATGAAATATAAAAGCCCTACACTAGAAGATATTTTTATAGAATTAACCACTTAACAAAGGAGCTAGAGCTATGATAACTATATATAAAAAGGAATTTAGACAATATTTTCGGTCCATGATAGGTTACATTTATTTATCAATTTTCCTCTTAATTTCTGGATTTTATTTTGTAACTGGCAACCTGTTTTCACAAAGTGGAGATATTAAAAAGTTTTTTTCTTCCTTCTCTACGATTCTAGTGTTCTTAATCCCGTTAATTACAATGAGAACATTTTCTGAGGAAAAGAAGATGAAGACCCATCAACTACTTTTCACTATGCCAATTTTAGAATCCTCCATAGTTTTTGGTAAATTTTTTGCAACCCTAAGCCTTTTTCTTATAGGCATGACTTTTACCTTGCTTTACCCACTAATTTTAAGCTACTATGGATCATTTGAACTTTTTGTTTTTGTCGGAAATTATCTTGGAATTACCTTGCTTATATCTACCTTTATTTCTATTGGAATTTTTATATCTACCTTAACAGAAAATCAAATTATTGCAGCTGTAGTAAGCTACAGCATAATATTGGGGCTATGGTTAATAGATTCAGTTAGTTTATTTATAGTTAAGGGCTCATTAAAAACCCTATTAGAGTATATCTCTATCAAAAATGGTTTCAGAGAATTTACTTTAGGAATCTTTAATCCTGCTAATATAGTTTATTATTTAAGTCTAATTGCCTTTTTTCTATTTTCTAGTATATTTGTTTTGCAAAATAGAAAGACAATTTAACTTGGAACTAAAAGATTAATTAAAACCAATATAATGTATATAGAGGAGAATTGACCAAATGAAATTTATGGGTATAAATTGGGAATCCAAAATAACAAAATATTTAATTTTTCTATTCATAATATGTAACCTTATCCTGGTTAATATAGTTACTGTTTCACTAGTTGAAAGGTTTTCCTTGAAACTAGATATGACAGATAATAAATTATATGAACTATCAGAGACCAGCCATGAACTTGCCAAAAGCATAGAGGAACCAGTTAAAATTACAATCTTTAATAAGGAAAGCGATTTTATAATAATGCTGAAAGAAATCATTAACAAATATGCTAGCCTTAGTGAAAAAATAACCATCTCATATATAGACCCTTATGAAAACCCTATAATAATAGACTCTTATAAGCAGAAAGGCCTAAATATAGAAGAAAATGATATTTTAGTAGAAGGTAAAAACAGAAGTAAAAAATATAATATTCAAGACTTGTATGTTTTTGATGAAAATAAGACAAAAGTAAAATCTGTAAAAGTGGAGCAACAGATATCAAGTGCCATCCTATATGTTAACAACACCACAATTCCGGTGGTAAAGTTTACAGATGGACACAATGAAAGACCCACAAACTCACTCATGGATATTTTCGATGAAAACAATTATGATGTAAGCAGGGTAACCTTAGGAGCCCAAAACTTAGATGATAATATAGATATCTTGCTTATAGCCTCCCCTACCAGGGATTTTGATTCAAAAGAAATAGAGTCAATTGAAAACTACTTGAAAAACGGTGGCAATCTTATGGTTTTTATTGAGCCGGGAGTTGTAGAATTAAGCAACTTAGAAGGACTCTTAAACAAATGGGGTATAGGCCTTGGAAAAGAGTTAATCTTTGAAAAGGAAGCTTTTGTATCAAATAACCCTATAAACATAGTACCTATGTATGCACCACATTTAATAAATAAGTATTTTTCAGAGAATAGATACTTTTTAGTATCACCTTCAACTAGAAACATATATAAACTTAATAATGTAGCTGCAGAATTGGATGTAAGCACAGTGCTTATGTCTTCACCAAATTCCTATGGTAAAGCCATATCAAATTATATCAATTCAGATAAGGCTCCTGAGGACTTAGATGGCCCATTTAGCCTAGCCATGACTTCAGTCAAAAGAGGGGCTAGCCAAGACCAAATCCAAGGAAGATTGTTTGTAGTAGGAAGTAGAAATATATATTCTGATGATTTATTGAATGCATCTAATTTTGCTAATAGGGAATTTTTAATACAAGCAATGAATTGGATGAGTGAGAACCAGGTTAATATGAATATTCCTGCTAAAAACATTGAGCCTAGCCCTATAAATATTATAACTAAGGATGCTTTTATTATAGGAATAGTGCTGATAATTATCTTACCCTTAATGGTATTTATCTTAGGACTAATAATTTATTTAAGGCGGAGAAGATTATGAATAATCCAAAAAAAATTCTTATGATCAACCTATTAATATTTATAACCCTCTTATCCCTATTTTTAGTCTTGAATTTATATAAGCCTAACAATAAAGGACAAGAAGATGCAAGTATTATCCGGATTAATGAAATCAATGTAGGGGATATTGCAGCAATAGCAGTGGTAAATGAAAATTCAAGTTATGGTTTCTTAATAGATGGAAACAAGATAAGCTTGGAAACTGATAAGGAAAAAGAGGAATACTCCCAAGAAGAAATGCAAGCATTTATCTATATGATATCCAAAATTTCTTCTAGTAAGACTATTGAAGATTATGATAGTTTAGAAGATTTTGGTTTGCAATCCCCTTCAGCAAGAATAACTATTATAAAAAAAGATAAGTCCAAGTTTATATACTATTTGGGGGATAGAAATCCATTAAATGATGACTATTATTTGTCCCTTGAGGGTGATCATCGCATATTCATAGTGGATTCAGTGATTGGAGACTTAATGTTAAGAAATGAGTTTGATTTTGTTAAGAAAGATATCTTCCCTAAAAAAATAATTGAACAATTAAATCTAATAGAAAGTATTAGTATAGCTTCCAAGTCAGATCCCCATAGGACTTATACAATAGAAAATTCAAAAGAATCAAAATTTATGTTAACATCCCCTCTTAAAAATATCATAAACCCAAACAAGGTCCTAAAAGATTTAATACTTCCTCTTTCCGCTATTTATCCAAATAAATTAATAGATAGCCAGGGAGATTTAGTAGAGTATGGACTGGATGATCCAGATTTTATAATAGAACTTAATTTCAATCAAGATGAATATAAGGTTTTAATAAGTCAAGATGATAGTGAGAAATATTATATTTGCAAAATCGAAAATGATAGGAATAAGATCTTTGAAATAGATGAAGACCTATTACACTTTTTACAAAACAATTATTTAGACTATATTTATGATTCAATATATAGCAGCAATATTACAAATGTAAATTTTATAACCTTCACTGACAACGATGATATGAAGGATTATAACTTTGATGTCACTAGCCCTTCTTCTGTACTGCTTGAAGGAAATAGCATAGACTATGAAGACTTCATAGCCATACATGAGAAAATAAATTCAATAGGAGTTAGCCGACAGCTAGAAAACCATGAAGAAGAAAGTGATATACTTAACCATTCACCATTCTTTACAATTACAGTTGGCAACAATGATGGTAGTATTGATTATTTAGAATTTATAAAAATAAACAAGAATGAAAGCTATCTTAGGGTAAATGAACTTGTAAACTTTGTGATTTCCAATGAGATTATAGAAAGAATCAAGCTAAATATCCATGATATCTTAAGCCAATAATAGACACCTTTCAGAAGATTAATATCCCATTCACCTTGAGTGAATGGGATATTTTATATGCCTTAACCTTTATTTAACTGTAACTTAGATTAGAAGGACCTAGTATAGATGGCTTTGTAAAGTTTCCCTTACAGATCCTGGCCCCTTTATGAGTTCTATAAAATAAGATTCTATTCTCTCACCCAAGCCTAGCTTATATAAGTCTACACCAAATATATCTTTATTTGAAAGTATAGGTTCTAGCTCTTTATGAAATGGTCCCTCATCCCCTAGACTTATGCCTTGGAAATTAACTAGTAATTCTTCCAGCAAGGGATCTGGGCTAAGTTCCATTCTATTCCCTTTATCATCCACTGACATCAAGTATCTTAACCATCCAGCTATAACTAGTGGAATTAAAGTAAGATCATTTACATCCAAATCATCCCTGGATGCATAAGCCTTTATTGTTTCGCCATACCGAATCCCTAGCTTCTGAGATGTATCTGTGGCAATCCTTTGAGGTTGGTCTGGTATGAAAGGATTGGGGAAACGTATCTTAATAACCTCATCAATAAATTCTTTTGGATCTATTATTCCCGGGTTTACAACCACAGGCAGCCCTTCCTCATAGCCTATCCCTTCCACTAGCCTCTTCAAGATAGGGTCCTCCATAGTCTGGTAGATTCGATTATAGCCCAATAAGCACCCATATATTGCCAGAGCAGTATGCAATGGATTTAAACAGGTACAAACCTTCATTTTCTCCACCTTATTTACAGTATCCCTATCAGTAAAGATTACCCCTCCATCCTCTAAGTTTGGTCTTCCATTTGGAAAAACATCTTCAATTACTAGGTACTCAGACTCTTCTGCATTTACAAAGGGTGAAACAAAGCTTCCCCTTGCAGTAATTATATCTTCCACATCTTCAAAGCCTACTTTTTTCAGCATATCCCTAACACTATTATCCGGCCTAGGAGTTATTTTGTCTATCATTGTCCAGGGAAAGGATACTGCCTTAGGATTATTTAGATAGTCTATAAAGCCACTATCAACCAAACCATGTTTTTCCCAGAAGTTTGCATAAGTTAATACAGTTTCATGTAGCCTACTGCCATTATTTACAACATTATCCATGCTGACCATAGCTATTGGGTGGCCACCATGATTAAATCTTTCATATAATAAAGCTGTTATTTGCCCCATAAAACTTACAGGCTTATCATAACCATTTTCAAAATCTTCTATAACATCTGCTAAATAATCTCCCTTACTATCTTTTAAATTATATCCTTTTTCTGTTATAGTAAAGCTTGACATTTGCAGGCCAGGATTGATAAAAATTTCCTTCAATCTATCCCAGCTTTTCCTCCTATGGATATCTAACACAATAGATTCTGTAATACTTCCTATCACAGTTTTATCAAAACCACCATCTACCTTCAAGGTTACTAAAACTGAAAGATTATCATGGGCTTGATATATACTTTCTATGCTATCGCTACCAACTGCAATGATACCCTTTTCAGCTTTTTTCTGATTAAGTATGTTTTGTTGTATATTTGATAAAAATGCCCTGAAAATATTTCCAGCCCCAAAATGTATCCAGTTAGGGTCTACAAAGGTTTTATTCCTAACATCTTCAATCTTATATTCTGGAAGCCTAAAACCTGCATTCTCCCACTTGCTCCTATTATCCAATGATTCTAAATTCAGTTTCATATTATCAACTCCTAAAATTTATTTATGCAAGCTTTCCTAAGTTGTTATATTCATATAGCCTAATTCCTTAGAAATCAAATCAGCATATTTTTTTACCTTTTTCCCATATTCCTCAACCTTTTCCTTGGTTACCCTTAAGGTGGGCCCTGATATACTAATTGCCCCTTCTACTTCACCCCTATAATTAAATACAGGGGCCCCTATGCATCTTACACCTAATTCGTTTTCTTCATCATCTTCAGCATATCCAAGCTGGCTTATTTTTTTCAGCTCTTTTTTCAAGCCCTCTAAATCCATAATAGTATTATCCGTTTGTTTCTTTACTTCACTAGTATTCCAAATCTTTTCAACCTCATCCTCACTTAAAAATGCCATCATTGCCTTGCCAACTGAAGTACAATACAAGGGTGACCTCCTCCCTATATTTGATGCCATTCTTATGGTATTGTTTGCATCAACCTTGTCAATGTAAATAATATTATTTCCAACCCTAATAACTAGGTGGACAACCTCATTGACAGATTCCATAAGCTCACGAGTATATGGCTTAGATATACTTAATAAATCTATATCCCTGATTTTTTTGTTACCCAATTCGAATAACTTCATGGATAACCTATACCTATTTGTTTCCAAGTCCTGCTCAACATAATCCTTAAAAATCAATGTGGTTAAGAGTCTGTAAACAGTACTCTTGTGTAGATTAGTCCCTTTTGCAATTTCTGTTATTCCTAACCCCTCGTTATGGTCTGACAATGCCTCCAAAATAGATAAAGCCCTGTCTACTGATTGAACTATTTGTTTCATAACGCAATAATCCCCTTCTATATTTATTTAATCCCATCCAATATATAATAGAACAAGCAAATATTACTTGCAATTGCCTATAAAAGTAATTATAATATAAATTAAGTAATTCCACAATACAAATTTTGGTTTTGCACTATGAAACATTTTGGAGGGATACATACATGAGAAAATATGAAGTACTTGAAAGAATTGATGAAGTTGGGGTTGTAGCAGTTGTTCGAGCAAAAAATAGTCAAGAGGCAAAAAAAATAGCCCTAGCCTGCATGGATGGGGGAATTGACTCAATTGAAATAACATTTACAGTACCTGGAGCCCATAAGGTTATAGAAGCCTTGACAGAAGAATTTGGAGACAAGTTGTTGGTAGGTGCTGGTACAGTTTTGGATAGTGAGACTGCTAGGCTAGCAATCCTAGCTGGGGCAAAGTATGTAGTTAGTCCAGGATTTGATCTAGAGACAGCAAAACTTTGTAATAGATACCAGATTCCTTATATGCCAGGTTGTATGACAATTACAGAAATGATTACAGCCATGGAAGCAGGAGCAGATGTAATAAAGGTCTTCCCTGGATCTGCATTTGGACCATCCTTTATTAAGGCCGTTAAAGGTCCATTGCCACAAGCAGTACTCATGCCAACAGGTGGGGTAAGTATAGAAAATGTGGACCAATGGATTAAAAATGGATGCATTGCAGTAGGTGTAGGAGGAAACCTAACCAAGGGTTCCAGTGAAGATATGACAAAGGCAGCAAAAGAATTTGTAGCAAAAGTTAAAGAAGCCCGGAAATAACAATAGTCAAGCGATTGACAAGCAATGGTCTAGCAATGGTTTTAAGGTCAGGTTCTTGGGCCTAAGATTCCTCGCAGGCTCAGAAAGACAGGCTTGTGTTTTCCTATCCAACTGTCCTCTGACCAAGTAACTAACTATAAATAAACTGGAGGTAGAATTATGTCTAAAGGAAAAGTTGTTACGCTAGGTGAGATAATGTTAAGACTTACAACACCTAGGTTTGAAAGATTTGTTCAAGCAGAATCATTTGATGTAGTATATGGTGGTGGAGAAGCAAATGTTGCAGTATCCTTAACAAACTATGGATATGAAGGACACTTTGTATCAAAACTTCCAAAACATGAAATAGGTCAAGCAGCAGTAAACCACTTAAGAAGGTTTGGGGTTAATACTGATTACATAGCTAGGGGTGGAGATAGGGTAGGAATTTACTATCTTGAAGCCGGAGCTTCCATGAGGCCTTCTAAGGTTATATATGACCGGGCATATTCAGCTATAGCTGAAGCAGATGCAGAAGATTTTGATTTCGATGAAATATTCAAGGATGCAAAATGGTTCCACTTCTCAGGCATCACACCAGCCTTAGGTGAAAAAGCTGTAAAATTAACTGAAGAAGCCTTAAAAGCAGCCAAAAGACATGGAGTTACTACTTCAGTAGACTTAAACTATAGGAAGAACCTATGGACTCCAGAGGAAGCACAAAAAGTTATGACTCACCTAATGCAATGGGTAGATGTTTGTATAGGAAACGAAGAAGACGCCCATTTAACTCTTGGATTTAAGCCAGGTGAAACAGATGTAACTTCAGGAGAATTAGAACTAGCTGGTTATGAAAGTATATTTAAACAAATGAAAGAAAAATTTGGATTCAAATATGTAATCTCTTCACTTAGAGAATCCTACTCAGCATCAGACAATGGTTGGTCTGCATGTGCTTATGATGGAAATGAGTTCTACCACTCAAAGAAATACGATATAAGAATTGTAGACAG
Source organism: uncultured Tissierellaceae bacterium (assembly GCA_964519585.1). Lineage (GTDB taxonomy): Bacteria > Bacillota > Clostridia > Tissierellales > Tissierellaceae > CAZFIO01. Next base: position 211 of record CAZFIO010000050.1, on the reverse strand, counting down.
GGTTGGTGGAGGAGATTCATTTGCATCAGGTGTAATCTATGGACTGCTAGAAGGTAAGAATTTCAAAGATGCCTTAGAATTTGGTGTAGCAGCATCTGCCTTAAAACATACAATCCATGGAGACTTTAATATGGTATCCGTATCAGAAGTCGAAAACCTACTTGGTGGTGACGGCTCTGGTAGAGTACAAAGATAGAAAACTTATTCATTA
>CAZFIO010000049.1:6648-13235 GCA_964519585.1 uncultured Tissierellaceae bacterium | reverse complement strand
ATCTCCCTCAAAGAGAGGGAAGGGAAAATGCAAGAAAATCACTTTTATCTATTCCCGGCCTCTTTCTCAGACTTAATAAGGGGGTCATAATTAGTTGGCTCTTTGCCTTTTTAATTTTATCGGCAACCTATGGAGCTATCTATGGAGATATAGAGAATTTTGTTGGAAGCAATGAGATAATCCAACAAATGTTTGCCCATTCAAGTGTATCTATGGAAGAATCATTTACTGCTACTATAATGATGGTAATGATTGCCTTGGCGACAATTTTACCTATAGCCATTGTTAACAAATTATCTTCAGAGGAGAGGAATTTACATTTAAGCCATATATTTGGTATGAAGGTTAAGCGTAGTCAATTATACTGGACTAATATTATTTTGGCAGTCCTGGTATCAATCTTGGCAGTATTAATAAGTTGCTTTGGCCTTGGAGGGGCAGCTCTAAGTGTAATGGAGAAAAGTACCATGAAGATGTCTGATTTTCTTGCCATAGGATTTAACCTTCTGCCTGCAGTTCTATTCTTTATAGGCTTGACTTCCCTGGCACTTGGCTGGATGCCTAGCCTAGGGAAAATGATTTACGTCTATTTGGCCTATGCATCTCTATTAAATTATTTTGAAGGTCTGCTAGACCTACCTGAAATACTATTAAACACAGCCCCACAAAGCTGGTTAGCAAAAATGCCAATAGAGGATTTTGATATTAAGATATTTATTTTCATTATTGCTACTAGTTTTATTCTAATGCTAATAGGGTACTTAGGGTATAACAAAAGAGATTTGGAAGTAAATGTTTAAAATGCTATAAGCCATATTAATCCTAAATTGAAAGATTAGTTTAATGGATCTAAGAAAGATTTTAGGCTAATTAATAACCTTATATAATGTTTAGACTCAATCCTATTTGGCTATCTGCTAAATAGGATTTTATTTTAAATATTCCAAAATATTATGTATAGGACACTTGACATTACATGTAAAGCATACTATACTATAAATGTAAAGCGCACTATACAAGGAGAGGGTGGAATTTGAAAACTAGGGTTAGGGAACTAAGAGAAAAAAACAAGATTACACAGGAAGAACTTGCTTTAGCTGTAGGTGTTACTCGACAAACAATTATATCCATAGAAGGCGGGAGATACACTGCTTCCCTGGTATTAGCCTATAAGATTGCAAGGTATTTTGGTATGACTATTGAAGAAGTATTTGATTTTTCAGAAGTGGAGGAGGTATAAGATGGAGAAATTTAAAGCAGAGATTCGTAAGAGGATGCAGTATCTTATTTTATTATTTGTCAGTTTACTATTAATCTACATGGTCCTATTTTTAAATCAAGAAAGATTACCTAGGCCATCAGACCATATTATAAGCTTCCATGGTGGAGCCCTAACAAGTCTTGGTTTACTCTTAATCATCTATATATTTATAAATCTTAGAGCTATTAGGGATGATAAGGAACTTAGAAAACTATATATCAAGGAAAATGATGAGCGTACAGCTATGATACTTCAAAAGACAGGAGCTATAGGAATAAATATATGTATTCTAGGATTTGCTACAGCAACTATAATTGCTGGATACTATAGTGATGCTGTATTTTTCACCCTCTTAGGATCCACTATTTTTGTAAGCTTGGTTAAGGGACTATTTAAAATTTACTACCATAATAAGGTTTAAGAAAGGGATAAAAATATGAAAAATAAAAAGGGAAACAAATATATAGTTTTAGGTTTATTATTAAATAGTACAAAGTATATTTTTACCATTCCCTATGATATAGGATGTTTTATAAGTGGTTTAAGCATATCCCTAATAATTTTAGGCCTATATATAGGCAATGGAGGTATGACTAGGCTTAAAAGATGGAAGAGAAGCCTGGTAAAAACTAATAAATAAAAATTGAATATTGACTTACCCATATCTAATTGATATAATTATGGTATCAACAAGATATAAAAAAGGGGAGTGTAAAATGGAAGAAAAAATCTTAAAAGCAAAAAAAGGTATGCCCATGCTCTTTTTAATTTTAGGACTCATAGGGCTATCAATATTTTCCTTTATCTTTGGGGCAGCTACCATTGATAATTATGGTGTAATAGGGGCTATACCCTTAGTTTTGGGGATTGTAGGAATTATAGGAGGAATAATATTATTCTTAGGCCTAAAAACTCTAAGACCTCAAGAGGCCTTAGTATTAACCCTTTTTGGGAAGTATACTGGGACAATAAGGGAAGCGGGTTTTTATTTTGTTAATCCATTTTCCACTGCAGTAAACCCTGCAGCCCAAACAAGGCTTGGCCAAAGTGGTGATGTAGATGGTGGGGCAGCAAAGATAAACCTAGGTGATGGCAAATCTACTACATTAAATCTTGGCAAGAAGATATCTCTAAAGGTTATGACCCTTAATAATAGTAGGCAGAAGGTAAATGATGTCCTTGGTAACCCTGTAGAAATTGGGATTGCCGTAATGTGGAGGGTAGTAGATACCTCCAAGGCTGTATTTAATGTAGACAATTTTAAGGAATACCTATCCCTACAAGCTGACAGTGCAGTTAGAAATATAGTGAGAATCTACCCCTATGATGTTGCTCCAGGCATAGATACTACGGGAGATGGAGAAGCAGATGAAGGAAGCCTAAGGGGCTCTAGTGCAATTGTAGCAGAAAGAATACGGGAAGAGATCCAATCTAGGGTGGAAGAGGCAGGTTTAGAAATCATTGAGGCAAGGATTACCTACCTAGCCTATGCTCCAGAAATTGCAGCTGTAATGCTTCAAAGGCAACAGGCCAGTGCAATCATAGATGCTAGAAAGATGATTGTAGATGGTGCAGTAGGGATGGTAGAAATGGCCTTGGAAAAACTAAATGAAAAAGAGATTGTGGATTTAGACGAGGAAAGAAAGGCCGCTATGGTATCAAATTTACTAGTAATCCTATGTGGTAGTAAGGATGCCCAGCCCATTGTAAATAGTGGAAGTCTGTACTAAAATGAGCGAAAAAAGGAAGCAAATACCCCTAAGGATATCTTCCAAGCTTTACGAGGAGATTGCATCCTGGGCTGAAGATGAATTCAGGTCTATCAATGGGCAGATCGAATTTCTACTGACAGAGGCTGTAAGGCAAAGGAAGAAAACCAGTAAAAAAGATGAATAAAAGAAAAATATTAACAGTTAGTATAAAAGCATTAGGGAAAATCCCTAATGCTTCTACATATTAATTAGGCTAAAATTAAGGGAAATAGCTTGTCACACCTTTAGCCTCTGAGGAATATAATAAACTGTATCTAAAATATTCTAGGAGGAGTTAAGATGTGTAATGCTACTTGTCAAAAATTTGCAGCAATTTTAAATTCTGAGGTTTTAGAACATGAGGATGGAATGTGCATAGTAATGCGCATGAGAGATATAAATGCATGTATTGAAGGAAGACAATCTATTTCACCCTTGGCACTTGCAGCAATGTTTTCTTTTGAATCCATGGATTGTAGGGGAAACACTTTAAATCTAGGAGAAACAGTTATTCTTGAGGATGAGATACCAGAATTTTCAGCCCTTCTAATGGAATATGGTATTATTGTTTCGGCAATTCACAATCACTGGCTTTTTGATTACCCAAGATTAATGTATATTCATTTTCAATCAGTAGAACCTCCACTTGCATTTGCAAGGAAGGTTGCAGCAGCTTTTAGGGTGCTTAGATGAACAGGTTGCGATAAAATATCTAAAGCTATATCGGAGATTTTAAAATTTTTCTCATAATACTAATATCTGCTAAATTTAAAATACTAGTCGGTGGTTTGTAACTACCGACTAGTATTATTTTAAAAATATTATTTTTCAACTTCTACTCTTCCACCACTATATGATCCATCGTCATAATTTTCCTTAAATTTGATACCACTGGAATCTAATCCACGGGCTTCTAGCCTTTCTTCAATTCCCCTTTTATTTCTATTTCTTTCAAAGGGATTGGTTGTTTCTTTGACACCTTCTACAATTTTATACCACTTTTTAAAAGGGATACCAATACCTATTTCATCTACTTGCCAATCAGCAACTAGCCTAGTTCCAGGACACAAGAGAGTGATATTTATATCTTGGGTGTTATAGGGGTAGCTTGTCAGATCTTGACATACAGCTTGCAAACCTACGGTTCTTAAATTATTTGTATAGCCATTAAAATAACCATGTCCCTGAATCATCCTCATAATATTATAAGAACTAGAAACAAGAATTACAATATCAGGGTCCTCCTTATAATTTGCCAGTGGCATAACTGCTATACCATAAGGTTCTTCTTGAAGAAATAGCATATCATCATTGATGCTTTTTGATATTTCTACACTCTGGTATATATTCTTACTAAATCTTCCCTTACCGTTGGATATTGGCTCAGGTATAGGACCCATCTTTAAAGCCATGGCACCATTAGGGCAGCCATGATTTTCCTTGGTAAGTTTCATAGGATTCCCCTTACTTGCCAGTTGTACAGCATTGCAATAGGTAACCTTACGGTCCTTTTGATCTACTTCAAAATTATCAAACTCATCTCTATCAAAGAAAAACTTAACCCCTACAGGCTTTCTATCTAAATCCAAATAAGACTCTATCAAATCTATACTATGTTTAAGATCCATCTTATCGCCTCCAAATTTAATGAAATTATATTAAACTATCCCTTAATGTGCTTACTTTCCAGCTTCCACTGAACTAGCTTGCAAGTTTTCTTTTATAAATAAAAAGCCCAAATATTTAATCAGTACAAATAAACATGCAAGTATTGCTAATATTTCTTCTATATTTACCAAGATAGGGAGAAATGCTATAGGACTTCCTGACTTACTCAAGAATCCATTGCTTAGTTTTAGGCCTAGTCCACTTATGACCAAGGGAAAGGTAAAGCCAGAAAAACTAGGGTAAAACTTAGGGTAAAACTTAAGTTTTAGCATCTTAGGAAGGTATAGTATTACTCCCCAATATAGGATCTGTGCCACTATTAGTAAAGAATAAACCATAGCCGTATTTTTCAGTTGGAATGAATTCAAATATCCTGCCAAGCAAAGACTAGCAGGTGCGGCTAATATCCCCATACAGGCTAGGGCAGGCTCAGGAATTTCCTTGACTATAAATACTCTCTTTAGGACAAGGGGTAACAAGATTATGAAAGAAGCAAGTGCAAACCAAAATATTATTCTACCTATGGCCTGCATCCCAACTGCAGGAGCTGAAACACTAGCTACTGCTATCCCTACATAGGGAATAAACCAAGAAGGGAAAACCTTCTTAATATTGTAGTTCTTCTTTAAAACAAATTTCTGTGTAAACCAGGCCATCAACATAATATGTAGTATAAGACCTATAAACCAAAATAAATTGGCAAGGCTTCCACTAAAGGGTTTAATATAGGTTGCAAAGAGCATGATTGTCATTGAAGTGGTAGGAAAAACACTTGCAACAACTGGATTCTCCAGAGCCTCTTTAACTCCCTTAGGGAATATAATTATCTTTAAAAGAATTAGAATAAGGATTGTAAATGAAATAAGCCCAAATACATTCCTTATTCCTTGACTATATGATTGGATTAAATTGCCTAGGGCAGCAAATCCAAGCATAAGACCTGTAACAGGTAGGGGTAATTTTTTCAATAAGTTCTTCATATAGCACTCCTTTCATCTTTGTCTCTTAAAGTATAACATTGTAGATTTGAAAGGTTAAATAGCTATTTTCTATAGAGAATCTTATAGGATTAGCAAAATTAATAGATAAAAAATTACTTTAAATCTAATTAGGATATTTTTGATACATCTACTAGTAAAAAACAAAACTAGTCCTAAAATAACAGGACTAGTATTATTAAATATATCCTTTCAAGCCTCTGACGGACACTTCTCCACCATAGACTTTCTCTATTCCTTCTGGGAATTTTACTATAAGCTCTCCCTGATTGTTTATATCCAAGGCTAGACCTTTTCTTCTTTCACCCTCAGACTTAATTAAATATACTTCTTTGCCAATCAAAATAGAGTTACATTTATTTACTTCCAATACATAGTCTATATCTCCCTTATCTATAAATAACTTATAAAAATTACTAAAGTTATGCAAAATCTTGTCTAAAAGTATATCAATATTAAGTTCCTTACTTGTAAGCATTTTTATTGACCCAGCCTTTAATCGGATATCTTCAGGGAAGTCTTCCATATCCTGGCTTATATTAAGACCTATTCCAACAATAACATGATTAAGCCTATCCATATTTCCATCTACTTCAATTAAAATGCCACAAATCTTCTTACCCTCCAAAATGATATCATTTGGCCACTTAATACTTGTCTTAATTCCCATATCCTCTAAAGACTTATGGACTACTGCAGAAACAAGAAGGCCAATTTTGGGAATATCTCTTAGGGGTATACTAGGCTTTAAAATAATGCTCATCCATAAACCCTTGTCCTTAGTTGAGGTCCAAGACCTTCCTAGCCGTCCCTTACCAGCACATTGCTCTTTAGCTACTATTACTCTTCCTTCCTCCACATTTTCTGCAATTTCCTTTGCCTTAATATTTGTAGATTATACGGTCTTGA
>CAZFIO010000049.1:0-6638 GCA_964519585.1 uncultured Tissierellaceae bacterium | reverse complement strand
TTCAAGAAGATCATATTTACTTATATTAAAATTCATCATTTCACCTTCCACTTATAAACTTCTATTAACTATTTTAGCATAGTCATTTAAAGATTATAAGCCTAGGATATAAATTGGAAGAAATAAAAACATATTGACAAAAAAACAATCATAGATATAATAAACTTAAGTATTTTTAATTAAAATATTTTAACTAAAATAATTGAAGGAGTTGGATGATGTGAACAAATTTGAAAAAATAAAGGAAATACTTTTGGAGAATTTAGGCTGTGAAGAGGAAGACATAAAATTAGAAAGCAAGCTAATAGATGATTTAGGGGCAGATTCTCTGGATATTGTGGAACTATCCTTAGCCTTAGAAGAAAGCTTTGACATTACTGTAAAGGATGAAGATTTTGAAAAACTACAGACTGTAGGGGCTATTATAGAATACTTAGAGAGTAACTAATATGGATACAAAAGATATTATAAGCCTAATAAATTTGTTTTCCCAGAGGGATATGAGGAGACTGAATATTTCTAAGGGTGACTTTTATTTAGAATTGGAAAAGGAAGGGCCTAGGTCAAGTGGGGAAAATAATATTTTTCATGAAGAAAAACCAAAGCAGGTAGAAGATTACCAAACAAAGGATCTAGAAGGATATAAGGTAAAATCAATTTTGGCAGGGATTTATTATGAGGCCCCCTCTCCAGAATCTGAAGCTTTTGTTAGGCTAGGAGATTCAGTTGAAAAGGGTGATACTATCTGCATAATCGAGGCCATGAAAATGATTAATGAAATAAAGGCACCAGTTTCAGGGATTATTAGAAAGATTAATTTTAAAAATAAAGAATTAGTCCAATATGATGATGTACTTATGGAGATTGAAGAAAATGTTTAAAAGAATTTTAATTGCCAACAGGGGAGAAATAGCTGTAAGGATTATAAGGGCCTGTCATGAGATGAATATAGAAACAATTGCCATATATTCTACAGAGGATAAAGATAGCCTTCATGTAAGATTGGCCAGTGAATCAGTCTGTATAGGTCCAGGCAAACCAAGTGATAGTTATTTAAACATGGCAAAGGTCATTAATGCCGCCCTTTTGACCAAGGCTGAAGCAGTCCATCCTGGTTATGGCTTCTTATCAGAGAACGAAGAATTTGTAAGCCTACTGGAAGAATGTGGACTTGTATTTATTGGACCTAGAAAAGAAAGCATAGGCCTAATGGGAAACAAATCACAAGCCAGAAAACTTATGATAGAAAATCTCATACCGGTAGTACCAGGTTCTGGAGGAAATATTGAAGGTATTGAAGAACTAAAAAATATTTCTAGGGAGATTGGCTATCCAGTAATTATCAAGGCTTCATCGGGTGGTGGTGGCAGGGGTATGCGTATAGTCTATGAGGAGAAGGATTTGGAAAGGGAATTTTTAAATTCTAAGGCTGAAGCTATGGCCTGCTTTGGAGATGACAAGGTTTATGTGGAAAAATATATAGTTAATCCAAGGCATATAGAGGTGCAAATCCTCTCTGATAAGTATGGAAATATAATCCATCTAGGAGAAAGGGATTGTTCTATCCAAAGAAAAAATCAAAAACTTATAGAGGAACCCCCTTCACCTAGGTTGGATGAAGCAATAAGACAAGAAATCCTAGAAAGCTCTCTTAAAATTGCTAGAATTTCTTCTTATATAAATGCTGGGACTATAGAATACATTTTGGATGATGATGGAAGCTTTTATTTTTTGGAAATGAATACCAGACTTCAGGTAGAACATACAATAAGTGAAATGGTAACTGGTATAGATATAGTTAAAGAGCAAATTAGAATTGCCAATGGTTTAAAGCTTCCTTATAAACAGGAAGATATAAAATCACAGGGCCACGCTATCCAGTGCAGGATAAATGGGGAAAACATATTTAACAACTTTTTACCCTCAACTGGAAGGGTGAAAAACCTTCAAGTGCCTGGGGGTTTCAACATACGCTTTGATAGCTACATATGTGAAGGGTCACCTATAAGCCCTTACTATGATTCTATGATTGGGAAACTTATAGTTAAAGGTGATAATCGGATAGAAGCTGTAAAAAAGATGAGGTCAGCCTTAGAAGAATTAAACATTGAAGGACTAGATACAAATATAGAACTTCACTATGGAATTTTCCATGACCTGGATTTTGTCAAGGGTAAATATGACACTTCCTTTATTGAAAAAAAGCTAAGTGGGGATTTTAAGGAATTTTATTTAGAAATGGAGAAGGCTTATGGCAGAAATTATTAGGAGGCAGTCATCAATTATATCTGCAATAAAAAACCTAAGGAAGGTAAAGATTAATTTCAAGGTGAAAGAAACACCCATGGGTGTTTTTGAAAAATGCCTGGACTGTGGGGAATTAATTTCAAAGAGTAAGATTAAAGAAAACTCCTACACTTGTCCCCAATGTGATTATCATTTCAATATTTCTTCCACAGACAGAATAGAACTTCTTTTGGATAAATATAAGAAAATCAGTGGTCACTTTAGCTTTGTCAATCCTATAGATTTTCCTGAATACAAGAAGAAGTATAGGGAGAATAAGAAGAAGAGCAAGCTAAAAGAAGGAATTCTAACTGTTCTAGGGGACTTAGAAGACATAGAATTAGTAGTAGTATCCTTAGACAATAGGTTCTTTATGGGGAGTATGGGGACTTATATTGGTGAAGAGGTTGCCAGGGCCTTTGAATATGCAGAAAGAAGAAACTTACCCATAATAATCTTTTCCACCAGTGGGGGTGCCAGGATGCAGGAAGGAATTTTTTCCTTGATGCAAATGGCCAAAACCTCCATAGCTGTAGAAAGATACCATAAAAGTGGTAACCTCTATATTTCATGTATGACCAATCCTACAACCGGAGGGGTTACTGCCAGCTTTGCATCCCTTGGAGATATAATCTTGGCGGAGCCAAAATCTTTAATCGGTTTTGCTGGAGCTAGGGTTATAAAGGAAACTATTAAGGGAGAACTTCCTGAGGGTTTCCAAAGAGCAGAGTTTCTAAAGGAAAAAGGCTTCTTAGATGAAATAGTTCACAGAAAAGATATGAAGAATTATATTTACAAAATATTGAAGTTTCATGGTTATAGGAGTTGTAAAGATGAGCAGTAATTCAAAACTAAAGGCCTATGATAGGGTGGAATTAGCAAGACATGAGAAAAGACCTAAGGTTAGGGATTTTATAGAATTTATTATAAAAGAGCCTATGTATTTTCATGGAGATAGGTACTTTGCAGACGATAAAAGCATCCTAGGAGGTATAGGTTATATAGATAATATTCCAGTAACCTTTATAGGTACCCATAAGGGTAAATCCTTGGAAGAAAATGTAGCTTGTAATTTTGGAATGCCAAGACCAGAGGGTTATAGGAAGGCCCTAAGATTAATGAAGCAGGCTGAAAAGTTCAAGAGACCAATTATTACTTTTATTGATACCCCAGGGGCCTACCCAGGTATAGAGGCAGAAGAAAGGGGTCAGGGAGAAGCCATCGCAAGAAATATAATGGAAATGAGTAGCTTAAGGGTTCCCATAGTATCCGTATTTACAGGAGAAGGTGGAAGTGGAGGGGCCTTGGCCCTATCTGTAGCCAACAGGATTATAATGATGGAAAATTCTATATTTTCTATTCTGTCCCCTGAGGGATTCGCCACTATTTTATGGAAGGATGCCTCTAGGTACAAGGAAGCTACAGAAGTTATGAAATTAACTGCCAAGGACCTATATGATTTTAAGATAATAGATAAGGTTATAAAGGAAGACATAGCCTTCACCCTTGATAACTTTGAAAAGAACTTTATAAGGCTGAAGAAGGAAATTATAAAAGATTTAAAAGTACTTATGAAAAAAACATCCCAAGAATTAGTATCAGAAAGACAAGAGAAGTTTAGTAAAATTGGAGGTGGATTTTGATTGGGCATAAGGATTGTAAAAACATCTAGCTATCTACCAGGTCCAGGAGTTGATAATTCTTATTTTGAAGACTTTCTAGATACATCTGATTCTTGGATATCTTCGAGAACAGGAATAAAAAATAGGTATTTTGCTAAGGATGAAGATTTATTTGATTTGGTAGAAAGAAGTGTAAAAAATTTAAAACTTTCCCAGGGGGAAATGGACAGGGTTAAGACCATAATAGTTGCTACTTGTACCTCATCATATGCTATTCCAAATCTTGCTTCTAGGGTTCAGGAAAACTTCAATTTTGCTGAGGATATATACTCACTAGATATCAATATGGCCTGTAGTAGCTTTGTTGCAGGTCTTAAATTAATCAATGGCCTAATAAAAGAAGGGGAATATGCCCTCTTAATAGGGGCAGAAATATTTTCTCAAATAATAGATTTTAAGGACAGGAACACAGCAGTCCTCTTTGGAGATGGTGCAGGGGCTGTCCTTTTAGAATATAGCTCAAGGGAATCTTATTTCATATCAGGAACTAGGGGAAACACCGAAGTCTTAAACTGTGGACATGAGTCTAAGTTTTTATATATGAATGGCAAGGAAGTATACAGGTTTGGTGTGTCTACTATGGAGAAAGCTATTAAAGGTTTTATGGACAAGTTAGATATAAATAGGGATAAGGTGGATTACTTTATAGCCCATCAAGCCAATATTAGGATACTAGAAAGTTTAGCAAAGGGGCTAGGTGTTTCTATGGATAAGTTTCCTTTTAACATGGATAAGGTTGGAAACATATCCTCAGCCAGCATACCTGTTCTTTTGGATCAAATGAACAAGGAAGGTAAATTAAAATCTGGGGACAAAATTATTTTCTTAGGCTTTGGGGCAGGTCTTACCTGGTCACTGGCATATATGAAATGGTAGGTGGAATTATGAAATTAAATGAAATATTGGGGATAAAATACCCTATAATTCAGGGGGGCATGGCAAGGATAAGTGATGGTAAATTTGCTGCAAGTGTTTCTCAGGCAGGTGCTCTAGGGATTATAGGGTCAGGTAGTATGACAGTTGAGGAACTAAGGCAGGAGATAGGAATATGTAAATCACTTACAAGCAAACCTTTTGGTGTAAATCTCTTACTCCTTAATCCCCAAGTAGATGAAATGGCAAGACTACTTATTGAAGAGAAGGTTCCCATAGTAACAACAGGAGCTGGTAACCCTGCCAAATATATTGAAGACTGGCACAGGGCAGGTATAAAGATATTTCCTGTGGCAGCAAATCCCACCCTAGCTATAAGGATGGAAAGGTATGGGGTAGATGGGGTTATTGTTGAAGGAAATGAAGCTGGTGGCCATATAGGAGATATGACCTCTATGACCCTAATCCCACAAACCAAGGACAAGATAAACATCCCCGTTATAGCTGCAGGGGGAATAGGATCAGGTAGGCAAATGCTGGCCTCAAAGATTTTAGGGGCTACAGGTGTACAAATAGGCACCCTATTTCTATCCGCTCTAGAATGTCCTATACATGAAGACTACAAAAACCTACTGCTAAGGTCAAAATATAATAATATAACCGTAATTGGAAATAAAAATGGACTTCCTATTAGACTGATAAAAAATGCTATGACCCTAAAATATATTCAGGATGAAAATCAAGGTAAGGATAAAATGGAACTGGAGGAATATACTCTAGGTGCTCTAAAGAAGGCTGTTAAATATGGGGATTTAAAAGAAGGGTCCTTTATGGCTGGTTTAACAACAGGCCAAATAGAGGAAATAAAACCTATAAAAGATATACTGGAAGATTTAATGAGGGAATATAAGGAAGAAGTGGAGAAAATATTTTATGAAGCTAAAAATTAAAAATAAAAAAGTGGATTATCCTATCATTCAAGGGGGAATGGGGGTTGGCATATCCCTAGGAAGATTAGCAGGGTCTGTTGCATTAGAAGGGGGCATGGGGACTATATCAATGGCCAATATAGGCTATAAAGAAGAAGACTTCTACAAGAACTCCAGACAGGCAAATATTAGGGGATTTAAAAAAGAATTAGAAGAAGCTAGAAGCATATCAAGGGGTAGAGGCCTAATAGGGGTCAACATAATGGTAGTAGGAACCCAATACGAGGAACTAGCAAGAATTGCTGGAGAAGAAAATGTTGACTATATCATATGTGGGGCTGGTATTCCTTTAAACCTGCCTGAATTAGTAGAAAATAAAGATGTTTTTTTAGCACCTATAGTTTCTAGTCTCCGTGCTTTACAAGTAATAAACAAGGTATGGAAAAAGAAGTATAATAGATTTCCAGATTTTATAGTTGTAGAAGGAAAGGGTGCTGGTGGTCACCTAGGATTTAAAATGGATGGAATTGAAACAGGAAAAAACCTAGAAGACTTAACCCTGGAAATTGTGAATTATTTAAGGGAGCTAGGGGAGGATATCCCCATTTTTGTAGCTGGTTCAGTTTATGATGGTCATGACTTAAGAAAATTTAGGGAACTAGGAGCTACAGGCATCCAGATTGGGACCAGATTTATAGGAACTTATGAATGTGATGCTGATATAAGGTTCAAGGAATTTGTAGTAAGTTCCAACAAAGAGGACTTAACCATAATAAAAAGCCAAGTAGGAATACCTGGTAGGGCTATCAAAAATAAGTTTTTGCATGATATAGAAAAGACACGTAGACCTGCAAAAAAATGTATAAAC
>CAZFIO010000048.1:0-13310 GCA_964519585.1 uncultured Tissierellaceae bacterium | reverse complement strand
ATATGATTTATAATCTATTTTTTCCTTATCTAAAATTCTCATTACATTAGTTTTTGCCATATAATCACCATCAATCCTGTCATTTCAAACTTCTTCCCTACAAAACCAAATCCTCTTCCTACGTTTTAGGTCTATTGTGGACAGGGGCGTCCACCACTACAATTCCGGACTGTAGGCTCAGTCAACCCAGCCCATACAATTTTTATTCTTCCTTAGCCTTAATAGTTACTGATATGGTTTCAGGTGTAATTGATTCTATAGTTAAACCTTCAATCCTCTCCATACCTATAGGAGCTTCATGTAGTCCTATCCCTAAATCTCTTAAATCTACAAATGCCTTAATATCATTAGAAGTTAATTCATCTAGATTCTTTTTGAAACCACTGAGTTTAATAGTAAATCCTCTTTGATTTTCTTCAAGAACTAGATCCTCATCCAAATTCCTTATTTCTAAATCAGCAAAAGCAAGGGTGAAGTTTTTTTCTATTATTTCATCTAGGTTATATCTCAAAATAAACTTTTCATTAGGATCTAGCAACTGAATATTTTCAGGTAGGTCTAGTTCCAATTCTATAGTAGACCCATTTAAAACACTATTGATATCTATGGGTTTTGTATTTATATATTCTATTTCATTTATACTTTGGTCGCCTTTAATAGTTACTGAACTTGGTGCAACATTTAACTCGTTTAACCTAAAATTATCAGGCAATATTCCCAGAGTTTGCAGCCTAATTGGTACTGTCTTTTTGTGCAGGATATTTAGGGCTACTTCAACTGTAGCTGGATCCTTTGACACATCTATTACATCCTCACCCTTATCATCTAACAGTTGTATAGGAAGGGTTAGGCTAGTAGACTTATCTCTGCCATCTATATTTACTAGAACCCTAGCTTCTGCAACCTCATTAACCCAGGATCTAGGACCTGTCAGTAGGATAATTTGCGGTTTGGAAATAACACTATCCAAAACAAAACCCTCCGATACACTACCATCAGTCACTATATTTACAGGCTTTTCCTTGGTAATAACCTTCTCAAAGTTTATCAAAATGTCCCTAGGTTCTATGTTGGTAATCCTTACATTGGCAGAGGACCCTTGTATACTTGCTCCTACCCCTATCTTATATTGACCTTCACCATATCCTGTTAGGTTTACATTGGCTACTATATTTTCAGTTTTTATCTTGCCTATTTCTGATTTTTTCCCATCCACCCTAACATTAACCTTAAAATCATCTTCATTCATTATAACTAGACCGTTTCTTTTCAGTTCAGCCGTATTTTGTAGTGCCACTTCTACATTTCTTATGATTTTATAGTCTTCAGGGTTTTCATCAGTCATGACATAGACCCATAGGAAGGTGGCAATTAATAAGGCTAGGATTTTTAGGGTTAGATTATTAGTTCTCTTCCTCATTTTTTTGCCTCCATTTATTAATAAATGATTTTTTGTTTTCCTCTGGTTTATATAAATCTAGCAATATTTGCCTTAGGGTTTTTATATCTAGGTATCTTGCTATAGTTCCGTTTTCAGCTATGGATATACCCCCCGTTTCCTCAGATACTATTACAGACAAACTGTCTGAACGCTCTGATATACCCAGTGCAGCCCTGTGCCGTGTCCCCAGTTCCTTGCTTAGGCTTGCATTGTCAGTTAGGGGAAGAAAACAGGCAGCCGCCTTAATCTTATCATCCTTTATAATTACTGCCCCATCATGTAGGGGAGTGTTGGGTATGAATATGTTTATTAGTAGGTCACTGGAGATAAAACCATTAATCTCTGTACCAGTTTCAGCCACTTCATTTAGGCCTGTTTGTCTTTCTATAACAATCAAAGCCCCAATCTTCTGCCTAGAAAGTGAGGCGACTGCATCTACTATTTGCTCAACTGTCTTGGTCAAGGTTTCCCCCCTAATTTCTATAAAAGGTTTTGCCCAAAAACTACTTCGTCCCAGATACTCTAGGCCTCGTCTAAGTTCTGGTTGAAATACAATCAATATAGCCAAGGTTCCTACTGTCATGGCATTATTCAGTATCCAGTTTATGGTATAGAATTCTGCCCATTCAGTAAGTTTAGTAAGCACAAGTAATACAACTATACCCTTGGTTAGTTGTTCTGCTCTAGTTTCTCTTATAAGTGTAAATAGCTTATAAAATACAACTGCAACTATTAAGATGTCTACAACATCCCTAATTCTAATGCTTAAAAAGATATTAACTAAGTCTTGCAAAACATCACACCTTTAGCTATTATTTCAAGGGCATCCGCCACTATGAACTACAATAGTAGTACCCCAGGGTGTACTCAGTCCACCATAAACTATGATTTTTATCTTTGTCATTCTGAACTATAGCGTCAATCTTGGTTTTCCAACGGGTCTAAGATCCTTCGCTTGGCTCTGGATGACAAAATTTTACCTTTTCATTGAACTTGGCAGGATGCATCCCTACATACATATTTACAATTGTTTAACTATTGTTCCCCCATTGTTCAGCTATTGTGCCCCTATTGTTTTATTTCCCCTAGTGTTTCCATACTATCATTAAATGACTTCTTAACTCTTTTTAGAACTGTATCACTAAGAACAATATCTAAATTCCCATCAATTACCCTGTTCAAGGGTAGGACCCTATACTGGGGTTTTTGGTTTACAAAGTATTTATGAACCCAGGTGGGTATAAACTCTACATCTTTTATTCTTGTTTTATTTTCATCCATATCTTTTTCTATATTTAACCTGACTATTACCCCATCTTCTGCATAGGAGTTACCCATGGTTTCCTGCCTTTGATTTGATATGAAATTGCCCATAGAGTATATGATAAAATTATCCCTTCCATCTTTTTTAATTATCTCAGATTTTTGTAAAACATGGGGATGGGAACCTAAAATAATATTTGCTCCCCAATCCACCATCTTGTGGCCAAGCTCTATCTGATAGTCAGATGGTTGTCTTTGATACTCATTGCCCCAATGGATTGAAACTACTACCATATCTACATCCAAGTCCTTCATGGTCCTAATATCCTTTTCAATCTTTTCCTCATCTATAAGATTTATCATATAGGACAATTCTTCCTGTGTAAGTCTTGAATCCAGGCCATTTAAACCATAGGTATATGCTAGAAAACCAAACTTTATTCCATTAACCTCTTCTATCAGAGGTTGAGGATTTGGTTGGCTATAGGTTCCTACAGATTTAAGTCCATATTCTTCTATATATTTTAGGGTGTTTAAAACTCCAACCTTGCCCTGATCCAATGTATGGTTATTGGCAGTGGAAAGTATATCAAAACCTGTCTCCTTTAAGGCAAGTATAGATTCCTTTGGACTATTAAATAGTGGATATCCTTCATAGGCTCGCCCATTTTCAGGTGTTACAGTTTCAAAGTTTGCAAGAGCTAGATCAGCAGATTCTACATAGGGTTTAATATACTCAAAAGGTGGAGCAAAATCATAGACCCCATTACCCATATTAGCTGCATTTAGTTGAGGTGCATGAAACATTATATCTCCAACACTTACCATTTCTATATTTCTTATATCCGGCTCTTTTATTATAGGCTCATTGTCATCAATTTCTATATCTGGTTCCTCTGTATCCTTACCCAAACCAGTTCCAAAAATACTTCCAAGGTCTTTTGCAATATCTTTAATAAGTGGCTTGAATTTCATAAATCCAACCACTAATAATACTAGGATTAATAAGACCAACAATCTGTTTATAAATATCTGTTTTTTTCTTCCTCTACTTCTATTTACCCTTCTATTCATCTTGTCTCCTTCAAATAATTAATCTATGCATGTCCATTGTTTTACTATATATTATTCTACACTTATTTTATTACAATTACAAATATTAAATAATGTTATTTGTCAATATCTATATCTATATCTTTTTGTTTCTTGTTTATTATCCTTGTTTTTGAATCATAGAGAAATATGGATAACTTCCTTTCATTTATCCACCATAGGAAAATTATATAGGGCACAAAGAATATACTAAGTTCCGGTATATTGGCCATTAGTATAAAGTCAAATGTACCATGAAGAATTACTGGCATAAGAAGTGACTTTCTAAAGCTAGCCTTTTTTTCTGCTCTATCACTATGAAATCTTGATATGGAAAGATAGTAACCCATGGTTATTCCAAATACCCCATGGGCAGGTACTGAAAAGACACCTCTATATAGTCCAATAAAAGGATTGTTTGTATACCTATAAACCACATATAGAACATTTTCAACAGTAGCAAAACCTAAGGCAGCAAAAACACTATAGATTATACCATCCATTTTTTCATTGAAGTAAGAGGTCCTAAAGGGAAGTTTTAATACTACTAGTCTTTTAAAATATTCTTCTGTTAGACCTGCCACTATAAAGGCATTATACATGGCCTGATATATTCCCTTGAAAATATTTATTCTAATTAGAAATTCTTCGACTATAATAGAAGGAATTACTGATAGGGCTCCAAATAAAAAAGTTAGAAACAAGAGTTTTGCTGGTTCTTTATCAACCCTGTCCGCTTGATAAATACAAAATAGCCCTATTAAGGCTGGTGTTACGGCAATAACAAATAGTCTAAATTGCAAGGTATGACCTCCTTTTTTATTTGTTACTTATTATTCCTTTATAAAAAAAAATAATACAAGGTATAATCAAAATCACTAAATATAAAAATGAATGATAGGGTGTCCATCATTCATTTTTATATTAATATTCAATTATAATTGCGCTTTTTTGTATTTTACCTATGGCCTTAAGCCTTAAACATCTTGGATACACATGGTGTCTATCAGAGTCTTTACAGCTAAATAGGCATCCTTTCCAATCGCTTGAATTGTTAGTAAATCTCCCTTGGCAGCTCCCATACTTAAAATTCCCATAATACTTTTTGCATTGTAGGCTTGGCCATCCATGAGTACCCTTATATCTGATTCAAACTTTGAGGCCTTTCTTACAAAGTTGGATGCTGGTCTTGCTTGAAATCCAAATTCATATTGCATAACAATATTTTCTTTATACATGATTTCCCCCTAAATTTCATGAAAATGATTTCCTAAAAAATCAGACACCCTAGGGTGTCTGTATTAGTATTCTACAAATTTATCTTTTTTTGCATTGCAAATAGGGCAGATATGTTCTTCCCCAGTTAAGGAAATAAATCCACAAATTGGACATAATAAAACATCTGTAGCTTCCAAGTCTTTGCCTTCATCTACGGCTTCCTTGGCTTGGGTAAATAACTCAGCATGGACTTTTTCAGCCTCAATAGCAAACTTCATGGCCCTAACTGCTGTTTTTTCTTCTTGCATTTCTGCTACAGCTATGTAAGCAGGATACATTTGGGTATATTCAAATACTTCTCCATTAATGGCACCTTGTAGATTCTCGGAAGTTGTAGAAATTCCAAATCCTGCCATAGAAGTAACTACAAAGTCTCCACTAATATCTTTTAATGCTGCAAAATGTAGATTTGCATGAATTTCTTCAGCAATTGCTGTAGCCTTGAAAAGACGTGCTACAGTAGGAAAGCCATCTTTGTCAGCCTTTTCTGCCCAGGTTCTATATCTCATATGGGCCATACTTTCTCCACCATAAGCAGATCTTAAGTTATCTTGTGTCATAGCGTTCATTAATATTCCCCCTCATTTTATATTTAATCCAAATTTCTTTGGATATAGACTAATTATTTAAGCCTTTAGCTTATTTTTTTGATTTACACTTTCTGCTTTACGCTTTCAGCCTTCTGCCTTTATATTATATCAATTTTAATACTTAAATGCAATTCCTACTAAGGCAGCTCCTAGTAAGTAAATAATAGGGTGTTTGTTAAACTTGTTGACTAAATACAGGACTAGGCCAAAAAGTACTATGCCTTTCAATTGAAAAATGTCCATGACTTTTTTTGTATTTGTATACTTATCTAAGTTAAATAAAGTAATCCTAGCTACCTGAAAACCTGCTGCCCCAATGAGTCCTGTAACAGCTGGCCTTATTCCATAAAAAGCAGATTGAACCATAGCATCTTCACTAAATTTAGAAAAATAGTGGGCAATTATTATAATAATTATAATAGATGGAGTAATCATACCTAATGTAGCTAGTAGGCCGCCAAATATACCTGCTGTATTGTGTCCTACAAAGGTTGCTGCGTTTAT
This sequence comes from uncultured Tissierellaceae bacterium, assembly GCA_964519585.1. Taxonomy (GTDB): domain Bacteria; phylum Bacillota; class Clostridia; order Tissierellales; family Tissierellaceae; genus CAZFIO01. The sequence goes on along the minus strand of CAZFIO010000048.1, from coordinate 7,142 downwards.
TCCTATAGGGCCTGGTGTAGATTCAGAAATTGCTATCATGTTTAATAGTTCTTCCGAAGTAATCCAGCCATATTTATTAACAATCTCCTGTAAAAATGGCAGTGTAGCTAAACCTCCGCTAATAGAAAATAAGCCTATTTTTAAAAAAACAAAGTACAACTTTAAGTAAAGCATCCTATCTATTCTCCTTTATGTCAAAATATTTTGATTTTATTGTTCCAGCAAGTCCTGCAAGAATAATAATTATTATAGGAGAAATACTAAAAAATGCAACAGCTAAAAAAGCAAGTCCAAACAAAACAAGTCCTAGATTATCTTTCACGGACTGCTTAAACATTTTTATTACAGCACTTACTATTAAAGCAACTACTGCAGCCTGGATTCCACCAAAAGCATGTTGGACTATTTTGTAGTCTTGGAAATGTCTAAAAAACCTTGCAATAACTGTAATAATCAAAAGAGAAGGTGAAACTAGCCCAAGAGTGGCAATAATACCTCCAATTATTCCCTTCCTTTTATAGCCAATAAAGGTTGCAGTATTTACGGCAATTATACCCGGTGTACATTGACCTATAGCATAATAATCTATGACTTCCTCATTACTTGCCCAGTTTCTCTTATTTACTATTTCCTCTTGGATAATAGGAAGCATGGCATAACCTCCGCCAAAAGTAAAAGCCCCCATTTGAAAAAAAACAGTAAATAAATCAATTATATCTTTCAAACTATTCACACCCTATTCTTTTGTCTCAAGTATTTATTATACTATTTTAATCTTATAATGACAAATGGGAATATAACGATAGGGGAACAGTAGGGAAACGATGGTTGAACAACTTTAAAAACTTGTGAAGGAGCAAGCTTTGCTGAAGATTAGGAGAATAAAGCGACCCAGCGGGCCAGCAAAGCTAGCCCCTACGAGCATGTCATGGTTTAAATTGTAGGGGCGACCTGCGGTCGCCCGCCGACCCCAAAGCCGGACCCCAAAAACAATCGCTAGACTATTGCTAGACTATTGTTTATCTATTGTTTGACTATCGTTTAATTCTCCTTATGTGCAGCAAAATACATTCAAAATAATTTTAAATTCAAGCTTAATCTTATTTTAAAAATTTCAAAATCATGGAATGTATTCATTTTTTTACATGGTTATTTATATTTTCTTTACACATAATACTACTAGACAACAATATTAACAAAATAAAGATGAAAGGAGACATATAAATGGCTAACAATAGTTCAGGAAGTAAAAGAATAATGGTTCCAGAAGCACGTCATGCTTTAAACCAAATGAAATTAGAAATTGCATCAGAATTAGGAATGGCAAATTATGACTCAATGGATAAAGGAACTTTAACATCCCGTGAAAATGGGTATGTTGGTGGTAATATAACTAGAAACTTAGTTCAAATGGCTCAACAAAACCTAGGCCAAGGCGGTACAGGAAACACAGGAGATATAGTTACTCCTCCTTCAACTGCTGGTGGAACAAGTAACCTTAAATAAATAGGTATTTATATAAAAAAGATAGATCCAAGGATCTATCTTTTTTATTATTTTATTATGGAATTTATCTTTGCCCTAATTCCTTATCTAGCAAGTAGAGGGCAGGGAAATGATCCTTTGCACCTTCAAGCTTAAAGATTATATCCTTCATACTAGTTTCCTCTTCCACCTGTTCTTCTACAAACCATTGTAGAAATTGAATTGTTGGATAATTGTTTTCGGCCTTGGCCAAATCTAGTAAATCATAAATTTTTGAAGTAACTATTTTCTCATGGGCTAAAGCTGTATTAAAAACTTCTAAAAATGATTCATAATTATTTTTAGGCTCTGGCATAGCTTGAGTGGTAACTCTCCCGTCCATATCATTTATAAATTCATAAAACTTCATTGCATGCTCATACTCTTCCTTTGCCTGCTCATGCAAGAAATGAGCAAACCCATTCATATTTTCTGCTGAACAATAGGCAGCCATTGCCATATAATAGTATCCTGATAGCAATTCAAAATTAAATTGATCATTTAAGGCATTCATTAGTTTCTCTGTCATTTTCAAACCTCCAATAGTATTTTCTAGTATTACTTTATATTTATTACCCAAATTTTTAGTCAATAAACTGGTGTAAAGGTTTTATTCCATAAATACTATGCCAAGCATATCATATATGTCATTATCTATCTTATCTGTAAGGGGGTGGTTTATATCATTTAAAAAACTTACTAGGGCTTTTTTCATCACATCTCCATATATGCCATCAAGACTATAGTCATAATAGCCCTTCTGACTTAACCTTTTTTGTACCTCTAAAACATCTGTCCCCCTGTCACCAGGCTTTAAAGTCCGACTATAACTACCGTATAGGCCATAGGAATTATTTGTAATTACTACATTGGTTTTATCATTAATTAATTCATAAAGATCTTCTATATGGCTATTTTGCATCCTTATACATCCAGCTGATACCTCTCCACCTATGGAGCCTGGTTTATTTGTTCCATGAATTCCATACCTTCCCCAGGGTATACCCAAACCTATCCATCTGGACCCAAAACCTTCACCCCAACTACCCCTGTCTGTAATTTCAAAACTCCCCAGGGGCGTAGGTGATGATGGTTTGCCAGTTGCAACTGGGTAAGTCCTAATTATTTCATCACTTCGTCTATCCACTAGGGTTAACCTTTTTTTATCTACTTCTATATGAATTGTAAAACTTTGGTTTTTAAAAATATTTGATATGCTTAAATAATCTATAGCTTTTTTTACTTTTATCATATGAATATAATTTCCTACTCCCAGCAACAAAATTATTAGAAAAACCAAATAAATTATTAAGTGCCTTCTTTTCATCTCCCTCCCCCTTAGAAAAATTTGAAAATAAAAATTCTAGTCTTAATATTCTATTCAATAAACTTTAACACTATGAAATTATTAAGAAAAAATTTGTCCCATCATCATTTGAACAATAAATGACACTATAACCACTAGGGCGGAAATTATAAAACCATGTAACATTGGTAAGAACCCAGATTCCGACACTTCCTCGAAATTTGTCTTTAAGCCTATAGCTCCTAATGCCATAATCATACAAAATTTACTTATTGTAGAAATTTGGCTACTTAGATTACTTGATATAATTCCTATACTCTTAATTCCAACTAAAATTAAGAACAAAATAATAAACCAAGGAAATATCTTTTTTATGTCTACCTTGCTTTTCTCTATATTATGGGCTTTTTTAGTATTTAATTTTTCATTTATATAGGAAAATGTTAAAACTGCTGGTATTATGGACAAGGTTCTTGTTAACTTTACTATTAGGGAAAAACTCCCAGCTGCATCTGAAAAAGCATATCCAGCTGCAACTACTGAGGAAGTATCATTAACTGCGGTTCCTGTCCATAGACCAAAGCCCAAATCACTCATTGCAAAAAACCTTCCCGCTATGGGGAATAATATAACCATCAAGATATCGAAAATAAATGTAGCTGATATGGAGTATGCAACATGGTTTGCTTCTGCATCTATGGTAGGAGCTATGGCTGCTATGGCTGATCCTCCACATATACCAGTACCAGCAGATATTAGGCCAGACAATTTCCAATCCATCTTGAATAGTTTTCCTAAATAATAGCCTCCCACAAAGGCAGTAAAAAGGGTAAATATCATTACAAATAGGGAATACTTACCTACTTCAAATACTTGTGAAAAACTTAAGGTAGCACCCATTAGAATAATTCCCAATCTTAAGACTTCCTTGGATACAAAGGATATACCACTTTTAAATAAATCATATTTTCCAAACAAGGGGTTTAAGAACATGCCTAGTAGTAGGGCAAAAACCCCAGGACTTATAAGTCCCATGGGAATAAAGTTGCTTAAGTATTTTGCTAGAAGAGTTAATAAAATAGTTACTAAGATTCCTGGTGTGTATTTTTTGATTATCTTCATTTATATGTGTCCTCCTTTAAGTCTATATTGATTATAATGTTTATTTGTTATAAAATCTAATCTTTTTTTTAGGCTGATATGAAACTATTTTTCATCCTTATTATTAGTTTTAGTCAGGGTCCAGAACCTATCTTATAGTAAAAATCGTTTATTCAGAATAATATTGGGTAAACTACCATCAAGAGAAAATATATCTTAGGAGGGTATTATTATGGAATTTAATCTTTTGATTGGAGGAGCAGCCGGGCAAGGTATTGATACCTTAGGCATCTTAATAGAAAAAATATTATGTCGTAAGGGCTACTTTATCCACTCTAATAAAGACTATATGTCAAGAATTAGAGGCGGCCATAATTTCTCTCAAATCAGATTTGGACTAGAACAGAAGCATTCCCATTGGCCTATACTTCAAGCTATCATAGCCTTGGACAAGGAGACTGTGGAGTTTCATGCAGAAAGGCTAGCAGATGATGGGGTCATCCTATGTGATAAATCTATAGAGGTGAAGGATGATAGGGTAATACATATACCCATGAATGATTTTGCCAAAGAGGTTGGAAATCCTAGGACTGCAGGATCTGTAGCTGCAGGTGCAATATTTAAGATCTTCGGTGAGACCTTTGATATTGTTGATGAAGTATTTAGTGAGAAATTTGAAAAAGAAACTGCTGATTCAAACTTTCAGGCCTTTAAAAAGGGTTATGATTATGTAGACAAGAAATTTGAACTTCCTAAACCTGAGAAAAGAGATCAAATACTTATTAACTCTAACGATGCTATAGCCTTAGGGGCCTTGGCTGGTGGGGTAGGATTTTTTGCTTCCTATCCTATGACTCCAGCTACCAGTATTATGACAAAGTTGTCTATGAAACAAGATGATGCAAAAATTGTAGTAGAGCAGGTAGAAGATGAAATATCTGCTATAAATATGGTTCTTGGTGCCTCTTATGCAGGTGTCAGGTCCATGACAGCAACCTCAGGTGGTGGTTATGCTCTTATGGTTGAGGCAATGAGTCTCCAAGGCATAACTGAAATTCCTATAGTGGTAGTAGATTCACAAAGGCCAGGTCCTGCAACAGGATTGCCTACTAGGACTGAACAAGGTGACCTAGACTTTGTTTTGTTCTCTGGTCATGGAGAGTATCCTAAAATGGTTATTGCAGTAAAAAATGCTGAAGATGCATTTTATCAAACTGCTAGGGCCCTAAATATTGCAGACAAGTATCAGGTTCAGGTTATTATACTAACTGACCAATACTTGACAGATGCAACACATACTATTCCACCCTACGATTTTTCTAGGATTACAATTGATAGGCATATAATGACTAAAGAAGAACTTGGAGATGAAGAATATAAAAGATATAAGCCAGTGGAAGATGGTGTTTCACCTAGAATTATACCTGGTAAAATTGAGGGGGCTGTAGTCCTGATAGACAGTGATGAGCATAATGAGTATGGTCATATTACAGAGTCTGCTGAAGTTCGTACATCAATGATGGATAAGCGTATGAGGAAGATGGAGGGTGTAAGATCTGAAATTCAAGAACCTGATTATTTTGGTGTAGAAAATCCTGAAATTCTTCTACTTGGCTGGGGATCCATGTATGGACCTATTAAGGATGCTGTTGAAATGCTTAATAAGGAAGATATTTCTGTAGGTGCTCTTGTTTTCGGAGACCTATATCCATTTCCTACAAAATTGCTAAAGAAATATGCAGAGATTTCTAAAAAGCTAGTTAATGTGGAAATGAACTTTACAGGCCAGCTAGCTAGACTTATTAGACAAGAGTTAGGGATATTCACCAGCCATAGTATACTTGATTACAGTGGAAGGCAGATGGATTCTTATACTATATATTCAAGGGTTAAGGAGGAGGTATTGTAATGTTAGATGTAAGCATATTTGATTCTAAAGACGAAATAGCATGGTGTCCAGGTTGTGGAAACTTTGGTATTCTTCCTGCTATAAAGCAAACTCTAGCTGAATTGGGGCTTAAGCCCCATGAGGTTGTTATAGCTTCAGGGATAGGTCAGGCAGCTAAAACACCTCATTATATTAATACAAATGGATTTAATGGCCTTCACGGTAGGGCTGTCCCTCCTGCTCAGGGAATAAAGATTGCGAATAAAGACCTAAAGGTAATAATACATTCAGGTGATGGAGATTCCTATGGTGAGGGGGGTAATCACTTGCTCCATGGAATGAGAAGAAATGTGGATATTACCCATGTAGTCCATTTTAATCAAATCTATGGATTAACAAAGGGCCAGGCCTCTCCAACTACTGCCAGGGGACATAAGACCAATATGCAGTTCCAAGGCAATATAAACGAACCTCTCCAAACTTTGCTTTTTGCTATAGCATCTGGTTGTGGTTTTGTAGCTAGATCTTTTTCCGGTGATAAAGACCATTTGGTAAAGACCCTAAAAGAAGCTATAAATTACAAGGGATATGCCCTAGTTGATGTCTTGCAACCTTGTGTAGTGTTTAATCGTGTAAATACCTTTAAGTGGTACAAGGACAGGGTCTATGATCTAGCTAACACAGATTATGATTCTAGGGATAAGATGGAAGCTATAAAGAAATCAATGGAATGGGGAGATGACGGTATCCCTATAGGCGTAATTTATAGGGAAGAAAAAGAAACCTATATTGATAAGATTGATTATTTACGAGAAGGACCACCCCTTGTAGATAGGAAGTGGGAACCAAAGGATGCAGAAAAGTATATGGAGGACTATAGATAAGAAGAGAACAGTAGAAATTTTTCTACTGTTCTTCTTTTTCTGATAAGTTCACAAATCTTAAGCTTATATAGTAAACTAAATAGCCCCCTATATATCCTCCTATAATATCCGTAGGCCAGTGGACTCCAAGATACATCCTGCTTAAGCCCATGGTTAAAATTATTAGTATCATAAGGCTATATACTAGGAGTCTTGTTTTTTTGTTTGCTTTCTTTCTTGTAAGTAGGTAGGCTATGGTTAAATACATGCTCATAGTTACCATGGAATGCCCACTAGGATAACTTAGTCCTCCTTGTTTTACCTGCATAAACTCCAGGGGCCTGGTTCTTTGGAATACTTGTTTAAGAAGATAATTAGATATAAAACTACCCAAGGTGTTTATAAGCAAAATCAGGGAGATATTATATCTTTTTTTATATAAAAAATATATAATCAGGAA
>CAZFIO010000047.1:0-13792 GCA_964519585.1 uncultured Tissierellaceae bacterium | reverse complement strand
GTTCTTCGTTCTATTTGTAGTGCCTGAATATAGATTAAAGGGGGTAGCTTCTTCCATATATCTAGCCACATACAAGTCAGCCCTAGAAAGAGGTTATAAGTTTGTAGAAGGGTCTACAATATGGGAATATAATGATGAGATGATTAGGGATATAGAAAAGTTTGGCGGGGTTAAATACAAAACCTATAGAATATACAAAAAAGAAATCTAATAGGACTGAATTTAAGAATGACAACTTTATTTTGCACTAACTTAAGTGTATAATTATATAGAAAGATAAATTTTAAGGAGGATATTATGTCATTAATTGAAAACCTAAGAAAAGAAGTAAGAAGTAAGCAACCAACCATTGTATTTCCAGAAGGAAATGATAGTAGGGTACTAAGGGCAGCCATTCGATTAAATGAAGATGGGGACATAAAACCTGTAGTTTTAGGTAATCTAGAAGAAGTTAAGGCCTTAGCAACATCAGAAAAAGTAGACCTAGGAAACCTAGAAATTGTTGACCCTCTTACATCAGAAGATTTTGACTCCATGGTTGAAGCTTTTGTTGAAAGAAGGGCAGGGAAGGCTAGTCTTGAAGATGCTAGGGAAATTATTAAGAACCCAAACTATTTTGGTACAATGCTAACCTACCTAGACAAGGCTGATGGTATGGTTTCAGGTGCAATACATACTACTGGTGACACTGTTAGGCCAGCACTTCAAATTATCAAAACGAAAAAAGGAATCAGCAGGGTAAGTGGAGCCTTTATTATGATAAGGGATGAAGAAATGCTACTTATGGCTGATTGCGCAATAAATCCAGATCTAGATGAAGACAGCCTAGCAGAATTAGCCCTTGTTTCAGAAGAAACAGCTAGACAATTTGGACTAGAACCAAGGGTAGCCATGCTTTCTTTCTCAACAAAAGGATCAGCTAAACACGAAAGAGTTGATCTGGTAAGTAATGCTACTGAAAAGGCAAGAAAATTAAACCCAAATATGATTATAGATGGTGAAATGCAATTTGATACTGCCTATGTAGAGTCAGTGGGTGCACAGAAGGCTCCAGATTCACCAATCAAGGGTAATGCAAATGTATTTATATTCCCCAATCTAGAATCAGGAAATATTGGTTACAAAATGGCCCAAAGACTAGGCGGTTTTGAAGCAGTAGGCCCAATTTTACAAGGATTAAACAAGCCAGTTAATGACTTATCAAGAGGTACTTCTGAAGATGAAGTTTATTCATTAGCTATAATTACAGCTGCACAAGCAGTACTATAGAAGATAAAAAAGGTTTAGCCTAGGCTAAGCTTTTTTATTTGAATAAGATATAGTTTAAACGATTTATCATGATTAAAGTTGAACTTAAAAGGGGATATTTCTTAAGAATTCCCCATACTTTATTTAAGTTCTGATATTTAAAATATTTTTAGGGTAGATTTATTACAAGAAGATGGTGAATTTGTTTCTTTGGAAAATTGGAGGTGAAAGAGATGTCAAAATTTCATGGTAATGAAAACATCTACCCTAAGGAAATTGTCTTGAAAGTAGCTGATTTGGAGAAATCAGAGGACTTTTATACAAATATTATGGGTTTTAAGATATTGGAGAAAAACAAACAAGGAATTTCCCTAACAGCTAATGGAAAAGACCCTATAATAAGTCTAATATCTCCCCAAAACCCTCTTCCTACGAAGAGAGATAGGACTGGACTCTATCATTTTGCAATATTATTGCCAAGTTCCCATGATTTAGGCCTGTTTTTAAAGCATATAGGTAGGATTGGATATCCTATCCAAGGTGGGTCTGATCATGGTGTAAGCCAGGCCATATATTTGGAGGATATTGATAAGATTGGAATAGAGGTATATTCAGATACCCATATAGATAAATGGGAAAGGGAAGGTGACAAGATAAATATGACCACCCTGCCTCTTAATAATAAGGACTTAATTGACAATAGTGGGGATGCCATATGGGAGGGAATGCCAAGGGATACAATTCTGGGGCATATACATCTTAAGGTGGCTGATATAAAGGAAGCAAAAAGATTTTATATAGAGGGCTTGGGCATGGACTTAATCAGCGAAATCGGAAGTTCAGCTGTATTTACTTCTTCAGGTGGCTACCACCACCATATAGCCTTTAATATTTGGTCTGGTAGAGGGCTAGATGCCTTGGAGGATAATAGGCTAGGAATGAAGTCTTATAGTCTTACTTTTCCAAATGAGGATATACTAGAAAATACAATAGCAAGATTAGGTGAATTAGGCTACAAGGTATCTAAATCAGATGATATGATTTTTGTAGAAGATCCTTCTAAAAACCTTATAGCACTTAAACTTTAGAATTTAAAAAGGGGCTAAGCTCCTTTTACATAAGAAAGGTGGTTCAAATGGCAAATATAAAATATGATATTATTGAGAAAATAGGGGTTTTATCCGAAAGAGGGGATTGGGCCAAGGAGTTAAATAAGATTAGCTGGAACGATAGGCCAGCAAAGTATGATATAAGGGATTGGAACCATGAAGAAGGAAGAATGGGCAAGGGGGTTACCCTTTCAGACGAGGAGGCCTATGAGCTACTTAAGGCTCTAAAAGAGACCTTGGAATAAAAGAAAGAAACAGGTTAAAAATTATCTATGGTTTTAACCTGTTTTTCTATGAGTTCTTTTAAGCTGTTTTTAAAAGAGACATCCGATAGTGCTTGTCTTTTTTTTGATTTACTATGGTACTTGCCCTGCTTACGTAATTCCCTATGGAGGTGCCGGCGGTTTAGCATACCATCAATATTTTCCTTTGTATAAAACAAACCATTTTCATTTATTACCCTAGCATTCTTAGCAAGGCAGATTGTTGCCAGCCCGTAGTCCTGAGTTACAACAATATCACTTTCTTTTACCTTATTAACTATAAAAAAATCAGCACTATCTCTAGAAATATCAACAGAGACTACCTTTGCATAATCATCTTCTATTACATGAGCATAGTTTTTTACAATAAGAATCTTTAACTTATATTCCTTAGCAATAGAAATAGCCAGGTCTACCACAGGACAGCCATCAGCATCAATAAATATTTTCATACAATCACCTAGATTAATTATAGCATATTTAATTAAGTTTGATAGAGTTTAAATCATTCTAATAAAATACATATAAGATTTAGGTCAGGCCCTGAAATTTAATTAAATGTTGGTTTTTAAAAATCTTAGTATGCTATAATAATTATAACTTTATAAAGGGGGGAGATTACATGAGTATTTTATTCTTTGATACAGAAACTACAGGCTTTAAGCCAGGAAACATATGTCAGTTGTCCTATATCCTTTTAGATGGGGAAGAAGTAAGTTCAAAAAACATGTATTTCAAGGTAGAATATGTAGAACCAGGTGCAGAAAATCTACATGGCCTAAGTGTTAAGAAATTAATCAATCTATCTAATAACCTAGAATTCAAAGATAGGTTTCAGGAGATAAGAGGGGACTTTTCTAGGGCAAATTTACTGGTAGCCCATAATTTCTCTTTTGATTTAAACTTTATCAGGGCAGAGTTTAACAGGTGTGGACATACATTCAAATATAGGGACAGACTTTGTACCATGTATCATTTTACAAATGTATGTAAGCTCCCCAAACCAAGAGGATCTGGATACAAGTGGCCAAGACTAGATGAATTGAATGGCTTCCTAAAGATTTCCAGGAAGGAAATTATTGAAAAAACAAATGAGGTTTATGATATTGATAATATAGATTATCATGATGCTAGGTTTGATACAGTGGCAACCTATTTAGCCTATAGTAAGGGAGTGGAAAGAAACTTAATAAAAGGTTAGGGGGGAAGATAGATGGAAATTAAATACTTGAATAAAAAGAATATCAATGTTTTTTCTTTGTTGGCTATTGGTATCCTTTATTTTTTTATTGGATTATTTTTTCTTCTTCAGAAACATACACTTATATTTGCCATAAAAGGCCTATTAAACCTCTTGACCATACTTCTATTAATTAGTGGTTTTCTGCAACTATTAGGGTTTTCTCTAGTAAAACAGAAAAGAATTGAAAGTCTGGCTAGGGGCTTTGGTTTCCTTTCAAATACTCTTATGGCAGCCCTTATATATTTTAAACCACAAATGATAATTTCCATATTACCTATAAGTTTTGGTATTTATGCATTTTCTAGTGGTATAATTCGTCTCCTGATTTATATACAGTATAGAAGGAATAAGGTAGATGGAAGGATACTTATCTTAATTGGCTCTTTTGTCCTTTCTTTCTTTGGTCTAATGATGGTTACCAAACCCCTGTCATATCTTCCATCTATATCAAATCTAATAGGTGTATTCTTTATCCTATATGGTCTTGCCTTTATTGTTGACAGCATAGATGAAGGTCTTCCGAGAGAAAAAAAGGATTACTATAAAAGGCGGGTAAGGATTAATCTACCTGTTTTTATGGTGGCAATGATTCCCCACAAGGTACTTAGGCAAATTAATAAGGCTTTTGAAGTGGATAAATTAAGTGAGGATGACCTAGTATCCTTTAAGAATGATAGTCCATCTGATTTAGAAATACTTATACATGTAGGGGAAAAAGGGACTACTGCATTTGGCCATGTTGATATATATTTTAATGGGAAAATATTGACCTATGGGTCCTATGATGAATCTACCTATAAATTAAAGGGGCTTATATCAGATGGGGTTCTAATGGAAATAGAAGATAAGGATAAATATATAGAGTTTTCACAAGACTATTTTAATAAAACTTTATTTGGATTTGGGCTTAAGCTTACAGAGGATCAAAAGTATAGGGTTAAAGAGAAAATCAATGATATTTATGAAAACCTATATGTTTGGAAACCTGTAGGTCAGATAGCTGAAGAATCAAACATGGGTAAGAAGACTTACAAAGATTATGCAAGCATAGTTTATGATAGACTTAGGGCAAAATTCTATAAATTTAAGGAGGGACCTTTTAAAACCTACTTTGGCCTAAATACAAATTGTGTCTTGCTGGCTGATACAATAGTTGGTCAAGCTGGTATTGATATAATTAAAATTAATGGCCTGATAACACCTGGGGCCTACTTTGAATACTTTAACCGTGAATTTGCGAGAAAAAATAGTTTTGTTGTTTCTAGGACCATATATTATAAATAGGACCGGTAAAGGCCAGCCTACCAGTGAAAAATCTACTGATACTCTTTTATAACCGATATTATAGTTCTACAAGAAGATTTATAATGTAAAGCTTTTTCGCCCAGGAGTTTAACAAAGGATTCCCCAAATATATAGAGTGCTATTTTTTTTATTTGTATAATTTATACATATGATTTAATAATCTGTAAATTTATAATGGTCGTAAGAGGTGATAGAATGGATAAATTAGTGGTAAAAGGGGATATAATTTTCACCCCCGAAAAAAATACCTTTGAAGTTCATGAAAATTCCTACATTATTGTTGAAAAGGGAAAGGTTATAGGAATCCATAAAAATTTAGATAAAAAGTATAGCGAATATAGGTTTGAAGACTATAGTGGGAAATTAATTATACCTGGATTTGTAGATTTACATTTACATGCACCACAATATCCAAATAAGGGACTAGGTATGGACAAAGAACTTTTGCCTTGGTTAGAAACCTATACCTTCCCTGAAGAAATAAAGTTTAAAGATTTAGACTATGCAAAAGAAGTTTATAAGAAATTTATTCAGGCCTTATGGGAAGTTGGCACAACAAGATCAGTTGTTTTTAGCTCTGTACATATAGGCTCTACTAAGCTACTTATGGACCTATTTATTGATTCTGGTCTAGGTGCTTATGTTGGAAAGGTCAATATGGATAGGAACTCCCCAGAGGGACTATTGGAAGATACTGAAAGGTCTATGGTTGAGACTGAAGAATTAATAATTGAATATAAGGAAAAATCAAGCCTGGTAAAACCTATAATCACACCTAGGTTTGTACCTACATGTTCAGAGGCGCTTATGAAGGGACTTGGGGATTTAGCAGTTAATTATGGGGTTCCTGTACAATCCCACCTATCTGAAAACGTTTCTGAAGTTGCCTGGGTTAAGGAACTGCACCCAGAATCCAACAACTATGCCTCAGTTTACAATGACTACAATCTGTTTGGCCAAACTAATACAATTATGGCCCATTGTATCCATACTACTGATGATGAAGTACAACTTATGGCCAACAACAGTGTATTTGCTGCCCATTGCCCTTATTCAAATTTCAATTTATCAAGCGGAGTTATGCCTGTAAGGAAGTACCTAGATATGAAAGTTCCTGTAGGTTTAGGGTCAGATATTGCAGGTGGCAACTATATAGATATGAGGAAGGTTATGACCGGTGCAATACAGGCTTCCAAAATAAAGTGGATGGAAACAAAGGGTGAACTTAAGGCCTTAAGCAGTAGTGAAGCCTTTTTCTTAGGAACTAAGGGTGGAGGAAGTTTCTTTGGTAAGGTAGGCAGTTTCGAAGAAGGCTATGAATTTGATGGGTTAGTAATAGATGATAGTGATTATGATATAAAAGATCTAAACATAGAAGAGAGACTACAAAGATATATCTATGGTGAGTCTAGTGGCAAAATCCTAAATAGGTATGTAAGAGGCAGGAAGATTCCTAGGCCTAAGTAGACAGAATATTTTCCCTATGTTATAATTTTTGAAAAGGATTCTTTAGGGGGATATGCATGATAAGGCAAAATGGAATCAGTGTTGAAGAGATGCTAGAACTAGAGATACTAGGGGATTCGGAGTTGCTATCTGGTGCAAAAGGAATTAGAAATACAGTATCAAAGGTAAACATTATGGCAGACCCTGATATATTGGATTGGGTTGGTCAGGGAGAGTTTCTACTCACAACAGCCTATTATTTTGAAAAAGATAATATTCAAATGCAAAAGAAGCTAATTAAAGAGTGTTCAAAAAAGGGGCTAGCTGGTTTGGGGATAAAGGTAGTCCCTTATTTGGATTCATTATCAGAAGAATTGCTGGATTATGCAGATGAGTTAAACTTTCCTCTTATAGATATTCATTACTCTGTTCCCTTATCGGATATTATGATGGAAGTAATAAAACTAATCTTCAACAAACAGGCCAGTCTATTAGAAAGAATTGAAAAGCTACATGAACAATTGATGGTAGCAATGTTGGAAGGTGAGGGAGTAGAAGATATTGTAAAAATAATATTTAACAATATAAAAAACCCTGTTGTTTTAAGCATAGATTTTTCAAGCCAACTTTACCAAAGGTTTGGCAACTTAAATGAGGATAGTAAAAAGGCCTTGATAGAAGATGTGCAGGCCTTCTACAGGCCTAATAATAACAAATCGAAAGTTAAAAAATTGGATGAAGGCAAGGTACTTATAGGTGATAAGTTTATATATAGGATGATAATGCCCATAGTGCTTAAAGACAAGGTATATGGACATATTTTTGCGTGGGCAGTAAGTACACCCCTGGGAGGTTTTGATTTATCAATTTTGGAATCTGCCTCCACAACTATAGCCTTGGCAGTCCTACAAAATCTTTCTGTTAAGGAAGTGGAAATAAGGCATAGATCAGATTTTTTCGAAGACCTAATTTCAACAGATAGTAAAAGAAAGAGGAAGGCCCTTGATAGAGCTCATTTTTACAATTTGCATGATAAACATTATTATCTTATAGAAGTAATGAGTTTTAAATTTAAATTAGACAGCCATGGAAATGATGATTTTCTCTTTGAGTACTTAAGGGATTATACTAACAATACAGTTTCCATAATAGAAGAGGTAATGGAATACTTAAACCTAAATGGCATAGTATCTACAAAATTAAACGGGATACAAATCTTGCTGGGTTTCGAAAATCTAGACAATATAAATGATAGACTAGATAAGTTTAACAATGAAATCTTAAATATATTTGAAAATAAGTTTAAGAATATGGAAGTTAAAATAGGGATAGGCAGAGCTTATAAAGGTCTAGAAAATGTAAATAAGTCCTTTTATGATGCTGTTAAAACTATAAGGACAGGGAGAATGATTTCAGATAAGAAAATAATCTCATTTGATGAATTAGGTATATTTAAAATTCTTTGCCAGGATGTCCTAGTAGAGGAGTTGGAGGATTTCTACAACTCCACCCTAAAATCCTTAGTTGACTATGATAAAAAGAAGTCTACAGAATTGGTAAAAACTCTGGAAGCATATTTTGTACATAAGGGTAATTTAACTAGGATGAGTGAAGCTCTCTTTACCCACTATAATACCATCCTATATAGGATTAATCGAATTAACGAAATTACAGGTATGAATTTAAACGATTCTAGTGATAGCTTGAATCTGGAAATAGCCTTGAAAATAAGAGAAATTATGGATAAATAAAAGGAACTTTTCACAAGAAAAGTTCCTTTTCCCTATTCCTCTACTAGGGCTACCGCTCTTATAGGTGAACCTGAACCGTCTCTAATCTTCAAGGGTAGGCCTATGTATAAGAATCTTTTATTTACTACTTGATCTAAATTACACAGGTTTTCTGTATTTGTTATATTATATTCTCCGCACACCATATGGCCAGAAAATCTCAAATCATCAGGGGTTAAATCAATAGCAGGTGCATCAACTCCAATATTTAAGACCCCTTGTTCTGCTAGCCATTTAGCTGCCTCATAGGATAAGCCTGTGTAATCGGTTTGGAACTTGTCTGTACCATAGGCCCTATCGTGGTGGCCTGTGTATAGGAGTACAATGTCTCCTTTCTGTATTTCTTGACCAGATCTTCTTACTGCATCTTCCAAGTCCCTAGGCTCTATATACTTAGGATATCGAACACTACTTACATCTATACAGATTGCTGAGCCCCAGAAATGCTCTAGTGGCATCTTATCAATAGTTGGGCCTCCAGGTTTAAATTCTGAAACTCCATCACTATGGGTCCCACAATGTTCGGAAAGTAGTAGGTTTCTAGCTGAAAAACCTACTGTAGGGCTACCAGTCATTTCCATATTTTCTTCATGACTCATATTAGTCATTATAAATGTCTTTTGATGCATAGGGAATATTGACATACCCTGAAAAATTTCTTGAGATAAATCTATTAGCTTTAAAGCCATACAAAAACCTCCTCCTATCTATTTAAACTAATTCTATATTAGTTTGATTTATTTTCTATATAGAATATCTACAAAAGCAGGGGAATACCAAATGGTTTCATATGAATTATCTATCCTGTTTAACAGATTATACCATAAGAGTAAGTATAAGGAGAATAAGATATTATAATTAAATATATTGGGTAATAAGGATATAGGGAGAAATATAAATTAAACTAAACAACTATATAAAATTTTATAAGAAATTATAGTGAATTCATACAAAGTAATGATTTAATTTACTAATGTAATAGAATATTTTTATAGGACTTTAACAAGGTTTAATTATATTTCCTATGGTAGAATATTCTAAACAATTATAAAGGAGGTTTTATGTATGTATGATGTAATCATAAAAAATGCTAGAATACCTCAAGGTGATGAAACCGTTATCACAAACATTCTAGTGAAGGATGAAAAAATAGAAGGTTTTTTAGACAAGGTTGATTCAATCCAAGCTAAGGAAATTATAGATGCAGGTGGCCATTTAACTTTGCCAGGGTGTATTGACTCACATACCCATTTTATGTATCAAGGCTTTCCACATAGGGAAAATTTCCTAACTGGTACAGCTTCAGCAGCCAGGGGCGGGATAACTACAGTTATAGATATGCCATGTTGCTCAGTACCATCTGCTCGTTCTGTGGAACAATTAAAACTTAAATTAGATTTGGTAGAACCACAAGGCCTAATAGACTATGCTATGTGGGGCGGGGTTACAGGTGAAGATGTTAGAGAAGGCTGGCTTCATAATGTTCAGGAGCAGGCTGACTATGGGGTTGTAGCCTTTAAAGCCTATATGACACCCTCAGTACCAACCTTCCCAAGGGTAACAGATCCAGAAATGTATGAAGCCTTTGCAGCCGTATCTAAAACTGGACTTCCAGTAGGTATACATGCTGAAAACTTTGCTATGTGTGACTACTTTGTTAAGAAGTTCCAAAACGAAGGTAGGACAGATGGACCAGCATGGGCCGAAGCCAGAATGGAATTAGCTGAAAAAGTTGCCATAGAATTAGGCATTAGTTTTGCAGAAGCTACTGGTGCAAGACTTCATATTGTTCACATGAGTACTGGAATAGGTGCAAAATTAGTTGGTGAAGCCAAGAAGAGGGGATTAAATGTAACCTCAGAAACATGTCCTCACTATCTAACCTTAAACTATCAAGAAGCCATGACAAAGTTTGGCCCCTTGGCTAAAATTGCTCCACCACTAAGAACAAAGAGGGACAACGAAGAACAGTGGGAAGGAATAAACAATGGAAGTATAGACTTTATAGGTACTGACCATGCACCATATGAAATAGAATCAGAAAAACTAAAAGAGGGTATGAACATTTGGACTTCTTTCCCAGGTATACCAGGAGTAGAGACAATGGTACCAATTCTGGTTAGTGAAGGCTATAATAAGGGAAGGATTTCATTATCCAAATTAGTAGATATTCTTTCAACCAATGCAGCTAAGCACTATGGATTATATCCAAAGAAGGGTGCTATGCATATAGGTTCCGATGCTGACTTTACAATTGTAGACTTGGAAAAAGCATGGACTATTGATCCTAAGACTCAAGCTAGTATGTGCGGCTATACTCCATTAGAGGGTATGGAACTTAAGGGTAAGGTAGCAAAAACTATAGTTAGAGGAACCCTTGTATTTGAAGATGTAGATGAAAGTACTCTAGCAGACCTAACTGATGAAGAATTAGAAAAAATTGTTCACAAATATCCTGAGGGTATAGAAGAAAAATATGCTGAAATATTTGAAGAATATCCAAACCTATACAGTGCTGAATACGAAAGAAGCCATAGGAAAAAGCATCCAGAAATAATTGACCAACATATAAGAGGAATTACAGGAATTAAGGTAAAACCAGGATTCGGTAAATTTGTTAAGAGACAAAGTATTCAAATCCTACCAAAATTAATAAAATACTAAAGAATCTTATAGGGAGCCCTATACTAAAACAACTAGTATAGGGATGGCCCTATGAAATATCAATAAAAATTAAAGGAGAGATAATATGCCAAGACATGCTATATTAGTTATAGATATGTTAAATGATTTTGCAAATCCAGAGGGATCACTATATTGTGCAGGTGCTGCCAATATTACAAAAAACCTACAAGACCTATTAGAATGGGTTAGGGCTAGGGAAGATGATGATATCCATATAGTTCATATTCAAGAGGCACATAGAAAAAATGATGCTGACTTTAGGGTCAGGCCAGTTCATGCAGTTGAAGGTACCTGGGGATCAGACTTTATCGAGGAATTATACCCACAAGGGGACGAATATATAGTTCCAAAGAGAAGACATAGTGGCTTTGCCCATACTGATTTGGACTTGTATTTAAGGGAAGAAAACATTGATACAGTTGTAGTAACAGGAGTATGGACCAATGTTTGTGTAAGGTCAACAGCAACTGATGCTTTGGCAAGAGCCTATAAGGTAATCACCCTAAGTGATGGCTGCGATTCAAAAACTCCAGAAATGCATGAATATGGCCTGAATGACTTAAGTATATTTACCAAGGTAATGACCATCGATGAATACAAGGCTGATTGGGAAGCTGGAAGGGATCCGTGGGCTGGCGGTGGAGACCAAGAAAATAAAGTAAAATAAAAATAGCAGAGGATTATTTATGCTTATCCCACGAAGGTAGGTATGTTTATGAAAATTGTAGTAGGAGTATCCGGAGGGAGTGGTTCAATTTATGCCATTTCTCTCCTAAAAGCACTTAAGGAACTGGGGATAGAAACACACTTGGTTGTTTCATCCATGGGCGAATATGTTACTGAACACGAGACTGGGATCAAACTTGAAGAACTAAAGGCTATGGCAACCCATTATCATGATAATAAAAACTTTGCAGCTTCAATAGCAAGTGGGTCCTTCAAGGTTGATGGTATGGTAGTCCTACCATGCTCCATGAAGACCCTGTCCAGTGTAGCCAATGGATTTTCAGATAATTTATTAACTAGGGCATGTGATGTAAGTATAAAAGAAGGTAGAAAGCTGATACTGGTGCCCAGGGAAACCCCTTTAAGCCCTATACACTTGGAGAATATGTTAAAACTATCCAAGATGGGAGTAGTAATCTTTCCCCCAAGTCCAGGATTTTACAACCATCCAGAGACCCTGGAGGATATAGTTATAAACTTAACGGGAAGAGTGTTAGATATGCTAAGTATTGACAATAACCTTGTAAACAGATGGAAAGGTCAGTAGAAAGTAGGTGATATATTGGAAAGACAAATGTTAAGAGCAACACTAAAGAAAGTTGAAAGTATGGGGAGGCTTTTAAAATGCTCTACCAAGGTTGACCCTATATATGAAATGGGTGCAGTACTTAAACATTTTAGGAATAAGGAGCCTATAATATTTGATAATGTTGTAGGAAATCCAAATAAAGTAGTAGGTGGACTATACGGAGACAGGGAAATAATATATAATTTATTAGGGATGAAAAAAGAAGATAGGTTATTTAAATTTATGGATGCTATTGCAAACCCAAAACCTTATAAGCTATTAAACAATGGTCCTGTAAAAGAGAATATTGTAAAAGGCAATATAGACATAAACAGGATGTTTTCCATACCTAGGTTTCATGAAAAGGATTCATCAAATTATATAACAGCTGGTGTATTAGTGGTGAAGGATCCAGAAACAAGTCAATATTATACATCCATTAGAAGATTTCAGGTAAACAGTGGTGATGAGGTTTCTGCTCTTATAGCTACACCAAAATTAACAAATGACTTTTTAGACTTAGAAAGACAAAACAAGAAGATGGAAGTAGCTATAATTTTAGGTTATGATGCAGCAACCTTAATGGCTAGCCAGGTGCCATCTACCACTTATGGGGTAGATAAATATGAAATTGATAGTGCCCTTAGGGGTGAGCCCTTGGAACTGGTGAAATGTGATTCTGTGGACTTACTAGTACCTGCTTATGCAGAGATAGTTTTAGAAGGCTACCTAGTTCCGGGTAAAAGAGTTGATGAAGGTCACTTTGGTGAGCTTATGGGATATTATGGGTCTAAGGCACCCCATCCAGTTATTAAAATAGAAAGGGTGCTTCATAGAAATAATCCTATTATGCAGGTTGCCTTCCCTTGTAGGGAGGAACATGTATCCAATGGTCTAATAAGGGAATTTGAATTGTACAATGCCCTAAAAAACCAGGTAGATGTAGTAGATGTAAATGTAACTGAAGGTGGAGGTTATAGGTTTAATGCCTTTGCATCTATAAATAAGAAAAAGGATGGGGATGGAAAGTCTGCTATACTTGCTGCCCTAGGTTCAAACAAGGACTACAAGCAGGTAGTTATTGTTGATGGGGATGTAGATATTTATGATGTTCAAGATATTGAGTGGGCAATTACCACTAGGGCCCAGGCTAGCTTGGATATGGTAGTAATTCCTGGAGCTTTAGGATCATCTTTGGAACCATCCCATGATTTAAGAGGCCTTACTGATAAGGTTGGAATTGATGCAACTAAGCCTATAAATGGCCAAATTTTTGAGTTTGAGAGGGCTAGAATTCCAGGATATGAAAATATAGATATAAGAAAATACTTCCCAAATTTAAAATAAAGAAGGTGAATTAAATGAGACAAGCGATAGGTATGGTGGAGACCAGGTCTTTGGTAGGCGCC
>CAZFIO010000046.1:0-13810 GCA_964519585.1 uncultured Tissierellaceae bacterium | reverse complement strand
GAAAATAAAATTGGCTTCAATATGTTGGTGTTTACTGATTATCTTATAGAGGATGAGACCAATATTATTTATAAGTTTTTGAATAATAAAAACTCTAGAATTTGTCCAAAGGAAATATCCTATCTTAAGGAAAGAAAAAACAGCCACCTATCTGTTTTTGAAATCTTAAAATATGATGAGGAGTATATTTATCTAAGGGATTTACTAATGAAAAAAGATTATAAGTTATGGGAGCCTGAGTTAATCGATGCTATAGATGAAGGGGAAATCTTACTAGCTAGGGTTTGTAGGGTCCTGGATACTTATAATTTTATAGGTGATATAAATCACTTGCCTTCTGAGACAAAAACTGAATTTTTAAATAATATCTTGTTAGATTTTAACAATGTAAGGAAGGCCTATCCTCAGCTAACTATAAAAAACTATTTGAAACAATATGCACTAAATATCTACAGGATCTACAGCACAGCCATATTTAACCTACTGGATATGAGGGAGGATGTTGATAGCTATTTATTTAATGAATTAGATGAGTTTTCTTCCTATATTGAAAGAAAAGAAGGAAGTATAAGGGTTAAGGAATATTCCACAAATTTAATCAATATATTTGAATATTACTTGGCAAGTAAAAATATGTTTCTATCTGACTTCCATCAGGTTGATCTTTATGATTTTATAAACCTAGGGATAGAAGAGGGTTTTATAGACTCTAAAGCATCCTTAAACTCTTATATAAGAACCTTGGTTAAATATATACAATTTTTAAAGAAAAAAGATTCTAAATATAGGCAGACCTATGGTGAAATCCTGGAAATTAGTGCAAATAGATTTCACTTTATGGAAAAATTAATCCATAATGACATATTTGATATGGATAAGTCCTTGCTAACTCTTGTTAACTTTAATAAAAAGATAACAAGCCTTCTTGATGATTTTGAATACTTTATCCTTTATATTGGTGAAAAGAATCCTGAGACTACTAGTAAAAATAAACATCTTAAAAGAAAAGATTTGATAGAAATAAACAATAATCTGGACAATAAGTTTAAGCCCTTATCAAGTGCACCCAACCAGGGCTCTTTCCCATTGATAGACTTTTTCTATCAATGCGCCTTCGATTTAGGTATAATTTATTTATATGATGATTATCTAGACCTGGAGCCAAATGCAATATCCTTCTTAAAATTAGTAGACCAGGAGAAGTATGTAATCTTACTCCAATATCTATGGTCTTTAGATTATTTCTCCAAGATTTCTCAAGTTGAAAAAACAAAAGAAGATATTATAAAAGTATTTATTTCCATGGATCCAAATATAGGCTATGAGCTAAGTGATTTTCCCAAGGCTTTATTAAACTTCTTAAAGGAAGCCTTGTTCTTTTTAAACATTTTTAATCTTGTATCTTTTAAGGATGATATTTCCACCTTTAAGATTACCAACATGGGCCAGAAGATTTTTAGGGCCTTATATGAATCTTCAAATGATTTCGCAAAAGAAAAAATTATAGATTTAAAAGACTTTAGGAAAAACAAGTAGTATAGAAACTGGAGGTGTGGAATGAAAAAATTACTTTTGGATGACTTTACTCACTACAAGTTTTTATCGAATTTTCAATTTTCACCATCTGCCACCAATGGTGCTTTCCTATGCCATAGTGTTAATCTGGAAGAAAATAGGTATGACACAAGTATTTTTACTTATAACCTAAACAAGGATAAAGTTTCTCAACTTGTATTTATAGGGGAAGAAGACCTATTTTTATGGAAAAACTCAACTACTATTCTTTATTCTTCCTACCAAGATGAGAAGGTTAGTCGAGGAAAGAAAAGGAAGGAAAACTTTACACCTATTTATGAAGTTTCCACGGAAGATAAAAAAGAAAGGAAAGTCTTTGAACTACCTATACAGGCAAATGAAATAAAACTATTAAATGATAATACCCTGCTTGTAAGGGGTCTATATGACCCAAATATAAAAGAAAATCAACACTTAGACTTATCTAAGCAGGAAGACAAGGCCTATGAAATAGTTGATGAAATACCTTTTTGGTCAAATGGCAAGGGTTTTACTAATAAAAAAAGAAACCGCTTATATATATATAATATTAAGGAGGATAAACTAAAGCCCATAACAGATGAATTTACCAATGTTAATTCTTTCGAATTCAACAAGGATAAATCAAAAATGGTGCTAATTAGCAACTCCTACATAGATAAGGAGTATACTAGTACAGATCTACAAATTTATGATTTTGATCAGCAAAGGCTAGTTAAGATTTCCCCTATGGATAAGTTTAAATATATATACGCAAACTTTTTGGGGGATAAAATTATCTTTTTAGGTTCTGACATGAAGTCTTATGGGATTAATGAAAATCCCCACTTTTTCCTTGTGGACTATGAAGGCTATATAATTGAACAAATTGCAGAAGATTTTAACTTTTCTACCCAAAATTCTATTGGAAGTGACTGTAGATATGGGAAAAATTCCACCATGAAGGTATATGATAACTACCTATATTTTGTAACTACTGAAGGGGATTCTTCCTTTGTCAACAGGATAAATATAGATGGAAAGATTGAAAAACTTTCCTTTAAAAAAGGTTCTATTGATTCCTTAGATGTTTTTAGGGATAAGGTTTATTTTATAGGCTTAAGAAGTTTACGACTACAGGAAGTCTACTCACTATCGGATAAAAATGAATATCAAATTACCCACTTCAATGACTGGGTTATGGAGGAAAAGACCCTATCTATCCCTGAAAAACTAACCTTTAAAACAAAAGAAGAAGTCCTAATAGAAGGTTGGGTTATGAAGCCTATAGACTTTAGGCCTGGGAAAAAATATCCTGCCATTTTAAATATTCATGGAGGTCCCAAAACAGCCTACGGGGAAATCTTTTTTCATGAAATGCAGTATTGGGCCAATGAAAACTACCTAGTATTCTTTTGTAATCCTCGTGGTAGTGATGGTAGAGGCAATGTTTTTGCAGATATTAGGGGAAGATATGGAAGGATTGACTATGAAGATATTATGGATTTTACAGACCTGGTATTGGAAAAGTATCCCTTTATCGATACAGATAGACTAGGGGTTACAGGAGGATCTTATGGTGGCTTTATGACTAATTGGATAATTGGTCATTCTTCCAGATTTAAGGCTGCAGTATCCCAAAGATCTATCTCCAATTGGATTTCTAAGTTTAACACCACAGATATAGGTTATTATTTTGTAAATGACCAACTTGGGGCTACACCCTGGGATAACTTTGAAAAACTCTGGGAACATTCTCCCCTCAAATATGCAGATAGGGTTTGTACCCCTACCCTCTTTATACATTCTGAAGAAGACTATAGGTGCTGGTTGCCTGAAGGAATACAGATGTTCACTGCCCTAAAGTATCATGGCGTGGATGCAAGATTGTGCATATTTAGGGAGGAAAACCACGAACTTTCTAGGTCTGGAAAACCAAAGAATAGGATTAAAAGATTGGAAGAAATAACTTCCTGGTTTAACAAGCATTTAAAATAAGGAAAGGTGTGTAATCTATGAATAGATTTCTGGATAAACTTATGGCCTATAAGCCTGCAATATTCATAGACCAATTATTATATAGGATTGACGAGGATAGGGTTGTTGCCACAGGGGCCCAGCTAACCTTTTCATTGATATTGTCAATATTTCCTTTTATCATAGTGTTTTTAAATATCCTTACCTATACACCCTTGGTAAGGCTTGAGGTTCTTAATGAATTAATATTTTACCTACCTATAGAAACTCAAAAGATAATCACTGACTTTACCCTGGAAATTGCAAAAACCAGTAGCCAGGGACTCCTATCTATTGCTGCAATACTGGGTTTATGGACTGCTTCATCTGGTATACAAGCTGTAATAAGAGCGATAAACATGGCCTATGATTTTAAGGAGAAAAGATCCTTTGTAAGGTTAAGGATCATGTCCTTGATTTTTACCCTAGGCTTGATGGTCCTTATTACCTTGGTCTTCCTAACCCTAGTATTTGGTGATCTAGTCACCGACAAGATTTTTGCAATTATTGATTCAGAGTTTTTGATGAATCTCTGGGGTTACCTAAGATTAAGTATACCCATTCTCTATATGATATTGATTTTTGCTCTTTTATATAAATTTAGCCCCTGCAAAAATAAAAAATACAGGATCTCTATCATCTCTGTCCTACCTGGAGCAATCTTCACCAGCCTAGGTTGGCTAGGTATTTCTAAATTGTTTTCCTACTATGTAAATAACTTCGGAAGATATGCTATCACCTATGGAAGTTTGGTTGGTATCATACTCTTATTAATTTGGTTATATATAAGTTCTATAATCATAGTCCTAGGGGGAGAAATCAATGCTACCCTAGAATACTTTAAAATCTTTGGTTTTAAATGGAACAAGAATAAAAGTCTTATAGCAAATATGAGCCACATAGATTCTACACCAGGATCATAGGATAATACACCTAACATATGAAAATTTATGTTGGGTGTTTTTTTGAGTTTGGTAAAAATAGTCTACTTATTATTTAATTTCAGTTTTAAAATAATTTATTATATAATAAAACTTTTTCAGCATATTTTAGGTATATATATATGAAGGGGTAAAAATATAAATTATATGAGAGGTGAAAACCCGGTGGATAAAGATATTATACGTAATATTAAGTTTGGGCATAAAGAAAGCTTTAAGGAGTTATATGATATGCATATTGATAAAGCTCTACGAACTGCCATAGCAATCACAAAAAATAAAGAAATAGCCAAGGACGCTACTCAGGAAGCATTTATCCGAGTTTATCTTAATATTTCGAGCTATGATATAGACCAGCCCTTCGAGCCTTGGCTTTATAGAATTTTGATAAATGAATGTATGCGTATTTTGAAAAAAGATTCCAAATTGAAATTATCTTATGAACCCCTTTCGGAAAACCAATTAGTTGCTAATGAAGACCAAGAAGATTTGACCTATATATATGAAGTGCTTAATTCATTAGGGGATATTCATCGAATACCATTAATTTTAAAGTACTTGCAAAGTTTTTCAGAAAAAGAAATAGCTAAGGCCTTGGAGTTAAATATAAATACGGTAAAATCTCGACTTTTCCAGGGCAGACAAAAATTAAAAAATGCCTTGGAAACAAAACAATGAGGAGGGTATGTAATGAATAATTTAGATGATAAAATTAAAAGTGCTCTAGAGGATAATATTAACATTACGGAAAGTGATAAAAATCAGGTATGGAAAAAAATTGAAACAGGATTATATTCAAATAAAAACAGTAATTTTAAAAGAATACACTTCAAAAGAAGAAGTTTTATCAACCTTGTAGCTACTGCTGCTGTAATAGCAATATTATTTGTGGGGTCAAAAACCAAGGTTGGCCATGCAATAGTCACCCAAATAAAGGATCTTTTCGTACCTGAAAAGCAAATCACTCAGGAAATTGAGGGCGAAAAAGAAAAAACCAATATGAATTTACATCAATCTCTGAAGTCTAATTATATAATCTATGTAGACGAAGAAAGATATGAGTTCATTGATGGGGAAGAAGTGGATAAGATTATTATGAAAGATAAACCTGATAATATACCTGAGGTATCTATGGATATCCAGCAATTGATTGATAGGTCTCCAGAGGATGTTATAAAGGACTTAGAACTTCAAATTCAGGGGAAATATGAAATAGTTCATGGGCCAGAAACCATAAGAGAACCAATTAATGGATTCACCATTAGGGCACTATCTGGACAAAAATGGGATAGCTTAGTAATTAAAATTTATGTACTATCTAATGAACAGCAGGGTAGTTTCATCATTACCCAACATTATTTTCTAGAAGCTGCAGAAGGGCATGGGGTAAGGTTTGATGAGATGGTAAAGGAGTTTAAAATAGTAAAATAATCAACTTGTTAGTCATATTTTACTATTAAAGACAATTCTATCCTTTATAGTTTCCTATAAAGAATAGGATGGTTTTTGGCCCCTTATCTCCTTAAGCTTTAGTATCAAATTTGGCTTTAAGTGTAACAAGAATAAAAGTCTTATAGCAAATATTATAGGGAATTCCTAAATGGAATTCCCTATATTTATGGCTAGATGTTAAGGCTAGACCAATAATTTCCTTAGCCCCTGCTAGGTATAAAGTTTCTGCACACTCCCTCATGGTAGACCCAGTAGTAATGATATCATCAATTAAAAGTATGGTTTTTCCTCTTACTTCCCTCTTGTCCCTTACTTTAAAGCTATCAATTAAATTAAAAATCCTTTCCTTCTTGTCAAGTTTGTTTTGTGGCCTGGTATTCTTAATTTTAACAAGATTATTTCGTGATATAGGCAAATCTCTATGTTTGGAAATATAGGAAGCCAAAAGTTCTGCATGATTATATCCCCTTTTTGCCTCCTTCTTTCTATGGGAGGGAACATAAAAAATTTTATCTATATCCTCTTCTATTTCATTTAGGGTCTCCAACATAAGATAGGCTAGGGGTCGGTACAAATAGCTTTTCCCATGAAATTTGAAATCCTGAACTAGCTTTCTCATAAACTCATTATATATAGTAGAATAATATGCCCTATCTATATAGAAGGCATTGATTTCAAATTCCCTATTTACTATTTGAATGTTTTTTAAACAGGTCTTGCAAAGAAAGCCTTCTATATCATAGGCCTTTTCCTTACAGTAAAAGCATAGGTCCCTGGTGGGAAAGAGCAGACTATTGAAGGCTTTAAGGATTTCCATGATTTCCCCCTATTTGTAAAATATATTTATTGATTCCCTAATCTTTTTATCAAGAGAAGAATACCTATTTGCTATTCTGTTGTTCTTAATCATCATGTGCAGGTATTTTTCCATACCTACCAGGACCACTAGTTGCCTGGCCCTGGTAATTGCTGTATATATAAGATTCCTAGTTAAAAGCATAGGGGGTCCCCAGTATATAGGCATAATAACTACAGGGAATTCACTGCCTTGTGACTTGTGTACTGTAGTTGCATAGGCTAGTTTTACCTCATCTAATTGATTGAAGCTATACTCTACCTCTTTCTCATCATCAAATAGGATAGTTAAAAACATACCCTCATTATCTATATGACTAATGAAACCAAAGTCCCCATTAAAAACGCCCTGGCCCCTTTCTAGCTCCTGCCCATCCTTAAGAATCTTCCACTCTGTATTGTAGTTATTCTTAATCTGCATAACCTTATCCCCAAGCCTAAAGACCTCATCACCTATTTGTTTTTCTGGCTTTTCCTTAGATGTAGGGTTTAGGGCATTTTGTAAGTGTTTATTTAGGGAGTTTATACCTACATCTCCCTTTTTCATTGGGGTTAGAACCTGGATATCTTTTATTGGATCCATATCATAAAACTTAGGCAACCTATCCAGATTTAAGTCAATTATGGTCTTAAGTATGGATTCTGTATCAAACTGGTTTTCAAAATAAAAGTCCTTGTCCTTCTTATTTAGTATGGGGTTTTTCCCTTTGTTGATCCTATGGGCATTTACAATTATCATACTTTCTTCTGCCTGCCTAAAAATTTCATCCAACATGGTAACCCTTATAGACTCAGAATCAATTATATCCTTTAGGACATTTCCAGCCCCTACACTAGGTAGTTGGTCTATATCCCCTACTAAAATAAGTCTAGTCCCTGGATTTATAGCCTTAAGTAAGCTATTCATAAGTAAAATATCAATCATAGAAGCCTCATCAATGATTATCAAGTCTCCATCCAAAGGACTATCTTCATCCTTGTTAAAGGCCATATCTGCTTCCATATAGGAAAACTCCAGTAGTCTGTGAATGGTCTTACTTTCCCTACCACTTGTCTCAGTCATCCTTTTGGCTGCCCTGCCTGTAGGAGCACCTAGAACCACCTTATAGCCTAGGTCTTCATATATTTCTATAATGGCATTGATTGTAGTAGTCTTTCCTGTACCTGGCCCTCCAGTAATAACCATAAGCCCATTGTTTAATGATTCTTTAATTGCATCTATTTGTTTTTTCCCGAATTCTATCTTGTTTTTCTCTTCAATTTCCTTTATCTTCTTTTCTACATCTACCTCAATATCTTCAAATTCTACTCTTGAAAGCTCGACAATTTTCCTAGCTACATTGTTTTCTGCTACATGATAGGGTGCATAATAAACAATAACCTCTTCAGCTTCTTTTTTTAGATGGAAGTTATTGCGAAATGCAAGGTCTTTTAAAGAATCTTCTATGATTTCAATATCTATATCTAGTAATTTTGTAGTCTTAGAAATCAGCTCTTCCTTGGGTAGATAGCAGTGGCCTTGTCCTGCACTTTCAAGCATAATATACCTTAAGCCAGCCTCAGCTCTATAGGGAGAATTTAAGTCTATCCCCATCTTTCTAGCAATAGCATCAGCGGTCTTAAAACCTATCCCATATACATCTTCTGATAACCTATATGGGTTCTCACTGATGATTTTTATGGTTTCTTTCCCATAGGTCTTATATATTTTGATTCCATTGTTTACAGATATATCATACTGTTGTAGATAGACCATTATATCCCTAAGCTCCCTTTGCTCTTCATAGGCCTTGGATATTCTATCCAGCTTCTTGTCTCCAATACCTGGTATTTCCTTAAGCTTTTCTGGATTGTACTGAATAGTATCAAGGGAGTTTAATCCAAACCTATCTACAATTAATTTAGCAGTTTTGGGTCCCACATAGGGAAGGAGGCCAGATGCCAAATAATTTTCAATCCCCTTTAGGGTGGAGGGAACTATGGTTTTGATAGAGCTAAAGTTTAGTTGTTCACCAAAGGTATTGTGGTAAACCCAGTCACCTTCAACCTCTACCAATTCCTCTAAATTTATCAGGGCTACATTGCCAACTATAGTAACTAGTCCGTCAGAAGTATTTAATTTGGCTACAGTATATCCATTTGACTCATTTCTAAATATTATATCTTCAATAGTACCTTCAAGTTTTAGCAAGTATAACCCTCCCTCTTTAACAATAGTCAAGCAATTGCCAAGCGTTAGATTTAAATGATGTTCCGGCGGCAGTTGGACAATAGGAGAATAAAGCGAGCCAGCGGGCCAGCAAAGCTAGCCCCTACGAGCATGTCATGGTTTAAATTGTAGGGGCGACCTGCGGTCGCCCGCCGACCCCAAAGCCGGACCCCAAAAACAAACGCTAGACTATTGCTAGACTATTGTTTATTTATTGCTTGACTATCGTTCTTTTCTCCTGATGTTCACTATCTTTTTCATTATATCATAAAGTATCCTTGCCTTTCATAGAAAAAATGCTGGTTTCCCAGCATTTTTACCCTATTTCCTATATTTCTTTAAATCTTCCACCTTGTCTAGCCTTTCCCAAGGTAAATCTAGATCATTTCTTCCAAAGTGTCCATAGGCTGCTGTTTGCTTATAAATTGGCCTTCTAAGGTCTAGGTCCCTGATTATAGCAGCAGGTCTTAGGTCAAAGTATTTATTGATTAATTGGATTATCTCATCATCTGTTACCTTGCCTGTACCAAAGGTTTCCACATAAATTGACAAGGGCCTTGCCACTCCTATAGCATAGGCTAAACCTATCTCACACCTGTCAGCAAATCCTGCTGCAACAATATTTTTAGCTATATACCTAGCAGCATAGGATGCAGACCTGTCTACCTTTGTAGGGTCCTTACCTGAAAATGCCCCACCACCATGCCTTCCGAATCCTCCATAGGTATCTACTATGATTTTTCTTCCCGTAAGCCCTGCATCACCCATAGGCCCACCGATTACAAATCTACCAGTTGGATTTACATAGTATTTTGTTTTATCATCCAACATTTCCTTAGGTACAACTTCTAATATAACTTCCCTAATAATATCTTCCCTAATCTTATCCATACTTACATCTGGCTCATGTTGAGCTGCCACTACTATATTCTCGATTCTTGCTGGTTTGTTTCCATGATATTCTATTGTAACCTGACTCTTTCCATCAGGTCTAAGATAGTCTAGGATACCATCTTTTCTTACATCTGTAAGCTTTTTTGATAGTTTGTGGGCCAGTGATATTGGCATAGGCATATATTCTTCTGTTTCATTGCAGGCATAGCCAAACATCATACCCTGGTCTCCTGCACCAATTTTATCCAAGTCATCCCCATCTTTTTCCTTCTTTTCAAGTGAAGCATCAACACCTAAGGCAATATCAGGTGACTGCTCATTTATGGTAGTTAATATAGCACTAGTAGAGGCATCAAAACCATACTTGGCCCTTTTGTAGCCAATTTCTTCTATAGTCTCTCTAGCAATCTTAGGGATGTCCACATAACACCTGGTTGTAATTTCACCTGCTATTAAGACCATGCCTGTAGTAGCCATGGTTTCACAAGCAACTCTTGCTTCTGGGTCCTTTTCTAAAATTGCATCCAATACTGCATCTGATATTTGATCACATAGTTTATCAGGATGTCCTTCTGTAACTGATTCTGAAGTAAATAACCATTTGTCCATAATAAAACCTCCAATAAATAGAAATACCTTCTCCAAAAGGAAAAGGCTATAAGCGAACAACCTCATCTTCCAGAAATAAATCTGTGGGATTTAGCACCTTTGTATATTACAGGTTGCCGGGTTTCATAGGGCCCATTCCCTCCACCACTCTCAATAAGGATTTATTTAATTAATCTAATCTTAACATAAGCAAAAACTTAAGTCAAATAAATAGTCTCTATCCTATCCAAAAATTCCATAGTATAATCCTAGTATAAGAATTATAGAAACTAGTAAACCTAAGGCCATGGAAATAAAGGCCTTCCTTCTATCAAGTTTTAAAATAGAAGATATAACTGAAGCAGTCCATATCCCTGTGGTAGGCAAGGGTATTGCTACAAAGAAAAATAGTCCAATTAAGCTATACTTCTTTATTGTACCGGCCTTTTTCATGGACCTTTTCTTAACCCAACCAATGGTAGATTTGAAAAATAAGGTCCTTTCAAAATAAACCATAAGGGGTGTTAGTATTCTTAATAATATTGTTATGGTAAATAATCCACCTAAAAAACTTATAACCCCACTATGTATAGGATCTAAACCTAGGGAGATACCTAAGGGTATAGAACCCCTTGCTTCAATAATGGGCACCATGGAAAAAAATAGGACTATTAATTCTCTTTTTATATTTTCAAATAAGCCTACCATTAGCTCTTACCTTTCAATTGAATTCATAGTCAATTATATGCTAATTTAGGAATATAAGTCAATATTTTCGGCGTCTTTTTGAATTGCTTAGATTATGCTAGCTATTTGGAGCTATACTTAGAATAACTGATTTATTTGAGATATAATATCCCATGGAGATTTTTAAGCCTAATTCTTAGTGATTTAACTATATTGCATTTCTCATCATTATATCCTATACTATAACAGTCGACTAATTTTCGGGGTGTAGCGCAGCTTGGTAGCGCACGTGGTTTGGGACCATGGGGCCGGGGGTTCAAATCCTCTCACCCCGACCATTATAGATGTTGACAGGAGTGGCTAACGTTGAAAAATAGCCATTCCTTTTTTTATGCTCTTGATAGAAAAGGATAGATATTGCTGTATTTGGACCAAATGGCTCCGGAAATGGCTCCGGCTTTTAGGGTATATAAAGGTCTACTTTTCAACCTATAGAAAGCTTTGTTTTTCGCTACTGGCTCCGGATAAGCAAAATTTGTATTCATATAATCAATATTGGCCATAAAGTGAAAATAGGGACCCATAATAGGGTCCTTTTTATGTACTATCTACTATTAAGTTAATTGTTTTCATAATTACTTCCATTATATAGGTCCTTTCCTGCTCTGTAAATTCTATGTTTTTTATGCAATATAGCAAGTTGTGAATTATAGATAATAAATCATTAGTCATATAAAACACCCCTTGTTATAATATACATTTATCTTAGAGGTATTTATATGTAGAAAGGATACAAAAAAAGACCAGGTTTCCCTGGCCTCAATAGATTCTAGATTTCTTACACTATTAATTCTTTATACCTTTTATGTATTAATTAAATTTTGTTTTTTGCAAATATTCAATTAATATATGTATATTGTTAATATTATCTCTAATTTTATCTATTAATAGTTGATGTAACTCTTCCTCCTTTTGCAAAATCAGTTTATCAATTTCCTCAAATATTTCTTCGTTATTTTGAACCAGCTCTTTCTCTTTGAAGATGTTGTTATTTGAAGAAATCTTTTTAAAATAGGCGATTGAAATATTTATTGCCTCCAAAGCATCTTTTGCAATCTCAATTAGATTATTTGATACTCTATTTTGAAACTCATAATAATAATGCCCTTTAGTATTATCAATACCCTCCTCTAATTCAGCATCAGGTAAAGATTTTTCCATATCAAAAGTAACTTTATCCGCTTCGTCAAGGACAATCTTTATACTTTTAGTCATTTGTACCATTTTCGCTAAAAGTTCATTTCCAAAAGGTTTTTTATTAGAATAAATACTCATTAATTCGTTGAGTACATCCTCGTATATATTAGATACATCAAATATTATTTTATATATATTTTTAATAGCTTTTAAATGAGTTTCATTCATTTTGCAACCTCCATTCCACAGCAAGGACAAAACTTCCATGCAATTTCTAAGATTTCATTACAACTACACTTATTATAAAGCCTTAAATCACATCTAGGACAATTTTCAATTTGTTCAAGTAGTATAAGATTACAGTTAGGACACGTATCCATTAGTCCTAAGCTTATTTTCAGCGAATTTTCCACCTTCATCATATCAGTTTTGCTTAACTCCCCCATCTTTTCACCGATTCTCTTATTAACATCTAAGACTCTAATCTGACCTGAATCAATTAAAGAATCTTTATCTAATCCATTGATTGAATCCGCTTTAACATAAGAATTAATTGGATAGGATTTTTCTTTTTCCGTAAATTGAGATGTTAATATTACTCCTATAGTTGTTGGGCTATATTTATTTCCAAGGTCATTTTGAACTATTAATATTGGTCTATTTATGCCATCCTGTTCATGTCCCTTTACAGGTTGCAAATTACATCTATAAACATGTCCCCTTTTAATATCCTTCTTTTTTTTCAAGAACATCACTCCCAACCTAACTAATCAATCTGTTTTCCAAGTATCTTCTCTGCCTCATTTGCTAAAAATAGTGACTCTTCAGCCATTTCTATTTTCTTGATAAAATCACTTTTATAGTATTCCACTAGCAATGATTCCATGATTAAATTTGATTCCACCTGGATTTCCAATTCTTTAAACTTTATTTTGGCAATTTCCTCAACAATATCTAGTTTTATTGTTTGTATCTTATTTACTAGGTAGGTTATTTCTGACATCTTCATCACGTCATTAATCAATATTGCCATAATTTCATCCCCCTCTTTTTTATCATTACGTAAATCCATTCTAACACCTCTATTCCATAAATAAAAGAAAAATCCTTCTTTTTTCTAAAAATACTTTATTTTATCAGAAATTATTTCCTTTTACATTATATATATACCCTTAAAACAAAAAAAGACTAGGAATAATAGCCTAGTCTTAATTGAGTGAGTATTTATTTAGCATAATAATATAAGAATACTCCTTCTACCCCTAGGTCTTGTAGCTTTTTCATCTGGGCTTCTGCATTATCTTTATCTTGGTATGATCCAGCTATTACCCTATAAAATCCATCTCTCTTTGGTGTTGTAGGTGGTTTTGGTGTTGCTTTTTTCTTTAGTTTATAGTGACTTACTACCCAATCAACTACTCCTTTAGCCATCTTATCA
>CAZFIO010000045.1:6814-13835 GCA_964519585.1 uncultured Tissierellaceae bacterium | reverse complement strand
TTTAAATATTTATTCGAACATATCTGGTTAGATTTGTTGCACTTTATTCTCCTATTGTCCATCAGCGGGCCGGCAATACCATTTCCCTTACAAATCTGTAAGGGAGATATTAATTTTTGCAATTTTAATTTACCCAAATCTATAGTATACTAGATGAATACAGATAAATTTATGGAGTGATATATTTTGAAAGAAACATTTGACAAACTAGGTGGGGGCACTTGTGATATACTTGCACCCTTTAATGATAAACTTCCCTTGGAAGAGATAGAAAGATCTTTAATTAAGACCTATAGAAAACATATATGGAGTAAATTTATAAAGGCAATAAAAGAATATGATCTAATCCAAGATGGTGATAAAATAGCTGTAGCCATATCTGGAGGGAAAGATAGTTTGCTAATGGCAAAATTGTTTCAGGAATTGTATAAACACGGTAATCAAAACTTTGAATTAGAATTTATAGCCATGGACCCAGGATATCATAAGGAAATTAGACTCCTGCTAGAAGAAAACTGTGACTATTTAAATATTCCTGTCCATATATATGAAACTGATGTATTTAAGGTAGCTGATAGAATAGCTGGAGACTACCCCTGCTATATGTGTGCCCGCATGAGGAGAGGAGCCTTATATGGTAAGGCTCAAGAACTAGGCTGCAATAAGCTGGCCCTAGGTCATCACTTCAATGATGTTATAGAAACTACCATGTTAAATCTACTTTGTGCAGGTAGCTTTAAAACCATGATGCCAAAACTTAAGGCACAAAACTTTGAGAACATGGACCTAATAAGGCCGCTATACTTAATTGAAGAAGAATATATAAAGAGATTTATCCAAAGAAGTGGGATTTGGCCCTTAAACTGTGCCTGTATGGTGGCAGCAAAAAAAATAGGAAACAAAAGATTTGAGATAAAAGATTTGATAGAAGAGCTAAAAGAAAACTTCCAAAATGTTGATATGTCAATATTTAGGGCAGCAGAAAATGTAAACATGGAAGGAATATTAGGCTGGGATAAAGAAGGTAAAAAGCATTCATTTTTAGATTATTATGAAAAAGATAAATGAAGGCCAAAGGGGTAGAGGAATGAATAATATAATTAAAATGTTAGTGGCAACAGGTACAAAACTAATTTTGGGTTTTTTTACTATGGCTCTAGGTTCTGTAATTATTATAAATTGTATAATAGGTGTAGCCCCCTGGGATGTATTACACCAAGGATTGTCCCTTGTGTTTTCTATAGGGGTTGGTAGGGCCCAAATCTACACTGGAATTATAATAGTAACCCTAGATGTTCTATTGGGGCAAAATATAGGCTGGGCCACCATATTAAATATGTTTGGGATTGGAATGTTTGTCGACCTTCTCATGTTTAATAACCTTGTTCCAGACTTTTCAGGCCTTATGATTATCTATAAGCTGGCTTTAATTATAATAGGTATATGCCTACAGGGGCTTGGTACATATTTTTATATTTCCACAGGATACGGTGCAGGACCTAGGGATGGACTTATGGTAGCCCTATCCAGGAAACTAAACAAACCCTTTGGCCTAGTAAAAAGTGTTGTAGAGGTACTAGTAGTTGGAACAGGCTACCTACTAGGTGGAAATTTCGGAGTAGGCACTTTGATTATGGCCTTTCTTGCAGGCCATATCTGGCAATTTATGTATGATAAGATGGGATTCAATATCTCAGCTATAAACCATAGATTTATAGAGGATGATATAAGGTTCTTAAAAGAAAAGTTTCAAAAAGAAGAAACCCCTGAATAAGGGGTTTTAGATTGTTATTTTGAATTTTACGCCATAATCTTCATTTGCAACAGAAATACTAGACTTATGAAGTTTAAGAATTCTTCCTACTATAGCAAGTCCTAGCCCAAACTCTCCCTTGTGGCCCTTTTTATACTCTATAAAAAGATTGTCTAATATTTGGTCTTCAATAGGGGGTCCATCATTTTGTATTTCTAGGATCACCTGATCATTATTAGAATAAAGATTTACAAGGATTTCACTATCAGAATACCTTAGTTGGTTATCAATTAGGTTTTCTATAACGACCCTCCATTGGTCCTTATCTCCCATGATAGAGATATCCTCCATGTGAATCTTCCAAGCAATATCCTTCCTATACCAGGTCAGCCTACCTATAACATCCCTAATCAGGGTATCAAGAGAAAATTCCTCACAGGAAGTATCGTGATTTGACATATAGTTTAGCTTAGAAAAATAAAGTAAGTTCTTAATCTTGTTTTCTAGCCTTTCTCCTTCTTCATCTATAACCTCTATGGAATTATCAAGATTACCCTTAGGATAAATTCCATCAGCTATGGCCTGGGCATAGCTGCGTATAACCATAACGGGTGTCTTTAATTCATGGGATATATTTTGTAAAAAGGTTCTTTCAGCCTCATCTTGCCTGATTAACTGTATCCTTAACTGCTCAACAGAATCTCCTAACTTCCCAATTTCATCATTTCGTTTTAGGTCAACTGGTTCACTCCAGTCCTGCTCAGCCAACCTCTCCACCCTAGATTCTAAATCAACCAGGGGGTTAGACAAGTACTTAGATAAGAGAAGGGCAGGAATCCAAGACAGGATAATTATTAAGCCCATTATCATAATAAGCTTGTTAAAAAGATCCTTAACCAAGTCATTCCTATAGGAGTCACCCATATAAGAAATAAGATAGGCATCCCTGGAAAAACCCCTACTTTTGGTAATAATATAAAACAATTTCTCCCCATCAAAAGACTTGCTATACCTGGACCTCATATCGTCTTGATTAGCAATATCAGATTTTACCTTGTTTAAGAAGTTAAAGTTTACAGGTGAATCCAATACAATCTGGTTGTCACTATAGACCACAAAATGCTTAACCACCCTAATGTCTTCAAAGGCAGAGTCATCAATGCTTGAGTTATGAGAAAAATTCTCTATAGTTATCCTGTTTAAAAGTAAGTCTTGAGAGGATTCAATGGTAGAATATATTTCATTGGTAAAAAATCCCCGCAAGGTTATAGGAATTACTGCTGATATTATCAGGGTAATTGAAAGGGTAATGATTGCAAAGATGACCCAAATTTGTATAGATAGGGAATAATTTTTCATGATTTATTCACCTTATATCCATAACCATAAACTGTATCTAAATCAAGCTTTGGAACCTTTCTCCTAAGCCGCCTGACCAAATCATCCACCACCCTATCAGAACCAAAGTAATTTTCTCCCCAGATATAGTCAAGAATTTGTTCCCTAGATAAAGCTATACCAATATTATTGGAAAAATAAACAAGAAGGTCAAACTCCTTGGAGGTCAGGTCAATACTATTATCGTCAATAGATATGGTCCTAGACCCCATGTTGATGGTATAGGGTCCTATGTATTTCATATTGGAATTAGTCTGATAGTATCTTTCAAGTAGGTTTTTAGAACGAATTATTAGCTCTCTAGGTAAGAAGGGTTTGGCCAGATAATCATCACTACCCAACTCTAAACCTACAACCCGATCAATATCTGCATCCCTGGCAGAAATAAATATAACTGGAATATTTGGCGTTGTTTCCTTAATTCTACGAATTAATTCGTAACCATCAATATCAGGCAGCATAATATCAAGTATCCATAAATCAGGAGGATTGGAAATATACTTTTCTGCATCAAGACCATTTAAAAAAGATCTAACATCCCAATTTTCCCTCTTAAGATAGGAAGTTATAACCAGGTTCAAGTTTTCATCATCTTCCACTAGATAAACCTTATACATAAAATCACCTCTTTTTAACAATAGGGGAACAATAGGGGAACGATTGTTGAACAATGGTTAAACGATTGTTCCCCTATTGTTTACTTCCATTATATCAAAAACTCCCCAATAAAACTAAATCCCACAAGAATAACATAATTTCACCATATTATTTTTACATTTATATTATATGATTGTTTTACAATATAGTATAGTTGTATTTTAAATAGATAATAGATGCTTATCCAGATTGGAGGTATTATTTATGTATGATGAAATGGAAAAAGTTGAGGATGACAAGTCACCAATTGATGATTCGTCGAATATATATATAGGAGAGAGATATAAAAAGAAAAGATCTTTCAGGGGAAGCCTTGCTTCCTACATTATATTAGCCTTGCTTGCTTCCTTTATAGGAGGATTTTCATCTAGCTTCATCAACCCATATCTTCATAGTGAGGCCTACAATAACCAGGGGCAAAAACCCAAAGACTATACAGGTCAACCAGTGATTATTAACCCAAATGATGACTACAATACGGTCACAGCAGTTGTAAAGAAGGCTATGGGTTCAGTAGTAGGAATTACTACACTAGAAACTAAACAATTTACATTTGGTCTTAGGGATGTAGAGGGGCTTGGATCTGGTGTTATAGTTGACAGTGAGGGCTATATACTGACAAATTCCCATGTGGTTGCTGATGGCAATGCAAAATCCATTACAGTTCTTTTAGATAACGGGGACCAGGTTGCAGGAAATGTTTTATGGAGTGATCCCTTACTAGATTTAGCCATAGTTAAGGTAGAGATTACAAACCTACCAGCAGCAACACTAGGAAACTCTGATGAACTAGAAGTAGGAGAATTGGCTATTGCCATAGGTAATCCCCTAGGATTAGAGTTTCAAAGGTCAGTTACATCAGGCATAATATCTGGTTTGAATAGAGCAGTACAATTAGACCAAGGCAATATAATAGAAGACTTAATCCAAACTGATGCTTCAATAAATCCAGGAAATTCTGGAGGCCCCCTACTCAATAAAAATGGAGAGGTTATAGGTCTAAATACAGCTAAGATTAAGACAGCAGAGGGGCTAGGTTTTTCAATCCCTATAAACACTGCCAAGGGAATCATAGAAGAAATAATAGATAAGGGAAGCTATAAGACTGTACAATTAGGAATAAGTGGTATGGGCATTAAAGAATACCAATCTAGAAATGGAATAGATTATGGTTATGACAAGGGTATCATAGTTTTAGATGTTACAGAAGAAACACCAGCAGCAAGAGCAGATTTAATAAGATTTGATATAATTTTAAGTATTGATGATATAGAAGTAGATACAGTTGAAGGACTTAAAAAAGCTCTCTATAATTATAGAGAGGGAGACACAGCAAGATTGACTATTTTAAGGAATAAAGAAACTTTACAACTAGAGATACATTTTTAATAGATTGCAGTGAAATACTGGCCTTGGTAGGCCCCCCTCCTACCGGGCTTTTATTTCGCCCTAAAATCCATACCCATACACATATATACACTTTTAAAAATATTTGATAAGTGTATTGAAAAGTATAAAAAAGTGTAGTAGTCTATAATTAGAATAGAAATGGGGAGGATTATTATGAAAAAGTATTTTTTATTATTAATTGTACTACTACTTGTTCTTAGTTCAGGATGTACACCAAAGAAGGAAGATAAATTAATCATGGGTTTTGTACCAATGAGAGATGGAGATAAGTTGGTTGATTCAGTAAAACCCTTAACTGATTTACTAGCTGAAGAGCTAGGGCTAGAGGTAGAAGGATTTACAGCTACAAATTATGTAGGTGTAGTGGAAGGTCTAGGATCTGGTGCCGTTGACTTTGGATTTATTCCACCCTTTGCCTATGTTTTGGCTAATAGGGAAAGTGATGCCCAGGTAATCTTATCAGCCTTAAACAAGGATTTAGAGGCCAAGTATAGGTCTCAGTTTATAGTAAGAAAAGATAGTGGGATTAAAAGTTTCCAAGATCTTAAGGGCAAGATAGTTGCATTTGTAGATGCTTCTTCTACTTCAGGCTACCTTTTTCCAGGTGCACATCTAATCAAGGAAGGTCTTGATATTGAGAAGGATATAGAATATATTTATAGTGGTGGCCATGACAAGTCCCTTCAGTTACTATTAAATGGGGATATAGATGTAGCGACAACTTTTGTGGATGTAAGGGAGAGATATGCAGATGAATTTCCTACAGCCATGGATGAGACAGAAATTTTAGGGTATACAGATTATATACCAAATATAAGTGTAACAGTGAGTGGGAAGATGGATAAGGAAATGCAGGAAAAAATTCAAAATGCCCTAATCAATATTTCAAAAAAAGAAGAAGGGGCTGCCTTAATCAAAGAATTATTCAATATGTATGGATTTGAAAAAGCAAGTCATGAAGACTATGAAATCATAAAAACCACTGCTAAAACAATGAATGTAGACTTAGAGGCCCAGTAGGAGTTGAACTTATGTTAAATTTAGAAAGTATCACAGTTGTATATGATGGCAAGGTAAGGGCTCTAGAAAATGTAAGTTTAAGTATAGGCCAGGGAGAATTTGTAGGGATTATAGGTTCTAGTGGTAGTGGAAAGTCTACCCTTTTAAAAACTATCAATCAATTGGTTAGACCCATGGAAGGAAAGGTATATTTGGGTGATAGGGAAATTACCTCCCTAAACAATAAGGACTTAAGGAAGATTAGAAGAGATATAGGCTTTATATTTCAGGATTATAATCTTATAAACCGTCTTACTGTTTTGGATAATGTGCTTATGGGAAGGCTTGGCTACAAGTCTTCCCTAAAGTCGATTTTTGGGATATTTACTGATGAGGAATATGAAAGAGCCTGCAGGGCCATAAGGCAGGTAGGCTTAGAAAGCAAAAGATTTGATAGAGCGGATCAACTTAGTGGTGGTCAAAAGCAAAGGGTAGCTATAGCCAAGACCCTATGCCAAAGGCCAAAGATTATTCTTGCAGATGAACCTGTGGCCAGCTTGGATATATCAACTTCAAAAAATGTTATGGATTATTTTCAAAAGGTAAATGAGAAAAAGAATATGACCATACTGATAAACCTTCATGATGTAAACCTGGCCAAGGAATATTGCCATAGGATTATTGGCCTTAAGGATGGAAGAGTCCTATATGATGGTGAAGTAGGTGATTTAAGTGACCACATCCTTAAAGAATTATACCAATAAAAAAAGAAAGCAGCGAATATTTTACTCCCTTGGACTTATC
>CAZFIO010000045.1:0-6804 GCA_964519585.1 uncultured Tissierellaceae bacterium | reverse complement strand
TTATCAGTCTCATAGTATTTTTAGGTTTTAAGGTAAACTTTGATATTCTTACAATTTACAAAGGCATACCCAGTATGGTAAATCTCTTTCAAAGGATGCTTAGTCCAAATCCGGCCTATATTCTAGAGGTTTTTGGAAAATTAGCAGAAACTATTGAGATTGCAATTATCTCATCTATAGGCGGAGTATTCTTAGCTATCCCCTTTTCTATACTGGTGGCAGAAAATATAGGGCTAAATAAGTTCCTAGCCAGTATTTTAAGGGCAGTTTTTGCTTTTGTAAGAACCATACCAAGTTTAATATGGGCAGCTATTCTTGTAAGTATTTTTTCCATTGGCAAATTTTCAGGCATTATTGCTCTTGGTATTATTGCCTTCCTCATGAGTCTTAAGTTATTTAGGGAATATATTGAATCAATTGAGGAAAATGAAATCAACTCCCTAAGAACAGTTGGGGCTACTAATATTCAGATTTTGAGATACTGTGTACTACCCCATATATTTGAATTATCCATATCAGTTTTCTTTACTGTTCTGGAGACCAATATTAGGTCAGCAACCATACTAGGTTTAGTTGGAGCCGGTGGTATAGGTCAGATTATGTGGAGGGACTTAAACCACTTAAGATATGATAATTTATCTACCCTAATATTAATCTTGTTCTTTACAATTTTACTGATAGACTTACTGAGCCTTTATATTAGGAAACTTGTAAGTAGAAGATCCATAAACTATAAGTCACTTGAATCTTATAAAAGGTCCAAGATTTACAAACTTATATATATTCCCTCAATAAGTGTAGGCCTTATTTACTTGCTTATTAAATCTTTAAATATCTCCTATGATAGATTTATTCTAGGCCTAGGTCAGGGAGCTTCCATAGTAAGAAGGATGATAAATATAGATATTTCATATTATGGAAAACTGTTTGAGGGTATCCAGGAAAGTTTCTTTATTGCGATATTTGCAACTATTATGGGCTCTATATTTGCCTTGGTATTATCCTATTTTACAGCCTATAATACATCACCTAGGAAGTGGATTTCTCTTATCTTCAAGGCTATAATAAATATATTAAGGACCTTTCCACCCATTATTACAGCAATTATATTCTTTAGGGGAGTTGGACCAGGTCCCTTATCTGGTGCCATAGCCTTAAGTTTTTATACAACAGGGGTCCTGACCAAGATGTATAGTGAGCTGCTGGAATCTGCCAAGGAGGACATACAAAATTCCATAATAACAACAGGGGCCACCAGACTCCAATCCTATAGACACGGGCTTATACCCCAAACTCTTCCAACCTTTATAAGTCTAGCACTTTACAGGCTAGAATCAAACATCAGAAATTCAACCATTCTGGGTGTGATCGGTGCAGGAGGAATAGGAACAGTGCTGGCAATGAATATAACCTGGAGGTCCTGGGAAAAGGTTGGGATATTACTTTTGGGGATTTCTTTGATGGTAATTTTTATAGATAAGTTTAGTAACTATATAAGAAGAAAAATATCATAGGAAACGATAGGGGAACAATGGGGGAACAATTGTTAAACTACCGTTCAACTATTGTTAAACCATTGTTAAACTATCGTTCAAAAAAGGGGGTTACAATCATGCTTTCACCAATTGAAGTTTTAGATATCTTATCCTGTGTTTATCCAAATCCCAGTTCAGAACTGGATTATAGGAATAAATTTGAACTACTAATAGCAGTTATACTTTCAGCCCAGGCTACGGATGTTTCCGTAAACAAGGTAACACCAGCACTCTTTCAGGCCTATCCCAGTCCTTATGAGATGGCAGAAGCCAAGCAGGAAGATATAATGGAATACTTAAAGACCATAGGACTCTATAAAAACAAATCAAAGTTTATCATAGAAACATCAAAGAAATTAGTGGAGGATTTTGCTGGACAAGTTCCTGGGACAAGGGAAGAACTGATGACCTTTCCAGGTGTAGGAAGGAAAACAGCCAATGTGGTTTTGGCAGAAGGCTTCAATATTCCTGCCATAGGGGTGGATACCCATGTATCCAGAGTTTCAAAAAGACTAGGCTGGGCCTTGGATAAGGACTCTGTTTTAGAGGTAGAGAAAAAGCTTATGGACATAATCCCTAGAGAAAAGTGGAAGCTTGCCCACCACCAAATCCTACTCTTTGGAAGATACCACTCAACAGCTAGGAATAAAAGGGATGTTTATGAATTGCTAGACGAATTAAAAGTTCAATACTGCAAATAGTTAGTTCTAATATTTAGGGATAAAAGAAACTATTGATAGACAGACATGGATGGGAAAAGGTACCACTCATAAAAAACCTATAACTATATGATATAATTGATATGAGATAATACATTTGTGACAAGAAAACATAGAAATAGGAAAGGTCTCTGATATAATGTTGTTTGCTACAACTAACAAGTATCGGAGGTAACCTTTCCTATGAAAACAATTATAACAGAAGAAATGAGATTTCGTCAAAGAGTAGTTAAATATGTAATTAAATATAATAATAATGCAAAGGCAGCTAAAAGATACCACACTAGCAGGCAACAGGTTTGGAGGTGGCGTAAGAAATATGATGGGACAGTACATTCATTGGCAAATAAAAGTACTAGACCCCATAGACACCCAAACCAGCATACAGAAGAAGAATTAGATTTAATAAGACATAAACACAGATACCATGGACATGAAGGATTGGCACAAGTGTACCGAAAATTAAAAGATGCAGGCTACACAAGAAGCTATGATTCAATGTGTATTCAAATAAGGAAAATGAGGCTAAATCAAAAGAAAAAGCAGAAGAAATACCCAAAAAGCAAATATAAGAAGCCTACAGCAACCTATCCAGGTCAAAGAGTTCAAATAGATGTAAAATATGTACCAAATGAGTGCATAGGCTTTGCAAGCCACCACAGTAGATACTATCAAATAACAGCAATAGACGAATACTCAAGAAAAAGGTATCTAGAATTAGTAGAAGAAAATAGTA
Source organism: uncultured Tissierellaceae bacterium (assembly GCA_964519585.1). Taxonomy (GTDB): domain Bacteria; phylum Bacillota; class Clostridia; order Tissierellales; family Tissierellaceae; genus CAZFIO01. Next base: position 3,814 of record CAZFIO010000045.1, on the reverse strand, counting down.
CCTATACAACATCAGAATTTTTAAAGAAACTAGAAGATAACTTAGGGTTTAAGATAAAACTAATACAAACAGATAATGGAAGAGAATTTGTAAATGATCCAGATCAAACAGATAAAGAATCTAGATTTGAAAAACAGCTAAAAAAGATGGGAATAGAGCATAAAAGGACACGACCCTATTCACCCTGGCAAAATGGTATGGTAGAAAGAAGTCATAGACTTGATAATCAACTATTTTATAATAAAAGAAGATTTAAAAGTTATAGTCAAATGAAAAAAGCATTTAGGAGATATAGTAGAAGATATAATAATATAGCAAGGAAAATACTAGACTTTAAAACGCCAAATGAAATAGTAAGTGAGTATTTCTCTAAAAATGCTGCTTAAGATGATATTACAAATAATTATTTAATCAAGGATCGCTATCGCTTTCCTCCTTGACAAAATAATTATTTATAAATTAAAAGAAACTACAGCATTGTTCAGAGAATCTTTTCAGGGTTCTGTGTCACATATGTTTGACTTCTCTAGAAAAACCTATAACTATATGATATAATACACTTGAATATAAAATCCAAAACACATTATTTATAAGTAATAATATAGTGGCAAAGGAAGCTTTAAAATTTAATATATCATGTTTGAAAAAGCGAATATTTAAAAATTAAGGGGGGAAAAGTATGGACCTTGACTTAAGCCGATTTTACTATTCAAGTGAAAAACCAATTCATGAGGTGACATATGAAATAATGAGGGATATTATTGTATGTGGCTATGTTTTTGAGGGCGAACAAATTATCGAAAGCCACTATGCAAAAACCTTAAATGTAAGCAGAACCCCAATTAGGGTGGCCATCGAAAAACTCGAGACTCAAGGGTTGGTCTATGAAGTAAAAGGTAAAACATATGCAAAGGGATTAGGGGTTAGTGGAATTAATAATATTTATGACCTACAAATATCTTTAGAACGCCTAGTCCTAAACAATGTATTAAACAACATATCTCAAAAAGATGTTATCGATTTTTACCAAATCTTTGATCAGATTAATGAGGCGGCTGAAAATGGAAATTTGATTATTGCTTCAGAGTTAAACGAGATGATACATCAAAAGATTTTTCAAATTTCTGCCTATCCGGGTATAGTAGATATAATCAAAATTGCATATGATTATGTTCGAGGGTTTAATTTATTGGCATTTAAGGATTTAAGTAGACAATCCAAAATCACGTTTGAGCATAGGTTAATGGTTGAAAATATCTGTAATAAAGACTATCATAATACCTATCTAAGCCTAAAAGAACATATAGATTGTTGCAAAAAGTATAGTATAGAAAAATATAATCAAAATATAGAAAGAAGAAAAGAGGAGCTAGAATTAATCTAGATTGTATCTAGGTACTAGTAGATAGACTACTAACATTTCACTAAAGTTATATGATATAAACTAATCAAACTCACTAAATTAATAAACTAGTTTTGTGAGTTTTTTGTATAATATCATAAACGGAAAAGATAGATTATAACCATATTCATTATAAAATTCTAAAAATCCTTGCAGATAGATTTTGGGAACACTATAAATAGATGATTGATTTAAAAAGGGTGAATGTTATGTTAATAATCATTCTAAACAAATGAGTACATACCCTAGTATTTAGAAGAAAGTCCATATATTTTATCATGTTATTCTGCTAATGTATTGAAAATAGAACACCGATAGGCTTGATATCATCAAAAAAGTTTTATAATATAAAATTTAAGAAACAAGATTTCAGAATATTCCTAGAAATATAAATGCTATGTAAGGTATCATAAAATCTTAAAAAGAAGGAGAAAGGAGTGGGAAAGATGTTTTTGCAGCAATTAATAAATGGTCTAACACTTGGAAGTACATATGCTTTAGTAGCGATCGGATATTCACTTATATTCAGTGTTCTTGAACTAGTGAATTTTGCAAATGGATCTTTATACATGTTAGGTGGTTATATAACTCTAATGGTATATTTAAGAACAGGAATAAACTTTGTATTTGCATTAATTATCAGTCTTATTCTTGCAGGTATTATTGGGCTAAGCGTAGACTTGTTTACACTAAGGCCATTAAGAAATAAAAATGCACCAAGACAAGCCTTTATTATAGCAACACTAGGTGTAGGAATAATAATTGACAACTTGATTCAGATTATATTTGGATCAGAAACTAAAAGATTTCCAAATATGATTAACCTAGGTAAGTTTACAATTGGTGGAGCTATAATTAGTTGGACACAAGTTATTATATTTTTTACAAGCGTAATTTTAATGGCAACTGTATCAATATTTATTTATAAGTCAAAGGTGGGCAAGGCAATGAGAAGTACAGCTCAAAATGCTGAGGCAGCTAGATTAATGGGGATTAATGTGCAGGGTATAATAGCTTCAACCTTTTTTATAGCATCAATTTTATCTGCTATAGCAGCCACCTTGATAAGTATGTATTATCAAACTATAGATGTTAATATGGGCTTCCAAGTTGGAATGAAAACGTTTTCTGCAGCAGTCTTAGGAGGAGTAGGTATCCTACCTGGAGCAATGTTTGGAGGAATAATTATAGGAGTACTAGAATCATTAGGCGCTGGATATATTAGTTCAGGTTACACTGATGCAATTTCATTTTCAATTTTGATATTTGTTCTTTTAATAAAGCCAGAAGGAATATTTGGTAATCCTGAAATTGACAAACTATAAAGGAGGTGACTATAATGGTGGATAAAATTTTGGAAACAATAGTAAAATTTCAGAAGTATGTTCTAGGTTTAATAATAATTTTCTTTTTTTTATTTCCTTTTATCTTTAACAATCTATATAGTCTCAGAATTGCAACCTTAAGTTTGATGTTCGTAATTATTAGTTTAGCACTCAACATAGTATCAGGTTATATGGGACAAATTTCATTTGGGACAGCAGGATTTTGGGGAATAGGAGCTTATACAGGCGCTATTTTATCTACCAGATTCGGTTTTGGAATAGAAGTTACATTTATAGTAGCTGCAATTGTAACTGGATTTTTTGGACTAGTCTTAGGATTTCCTACATTGAAACTAAAAGGATATTATCTTGCAATAGTAACACTTGGATTCTGTGAAATAGTTAGATTAATTGAATTAAACTGGGTTTCATTAACAGGTGGACCTCTAGGCATAATGAATATACCAAAACTAAAGATATTTGGTTTTAGGATAGCTAGTCCTATCAGTATATACTTTCTAATGCTAGTAATGGTTGTTTTTGCTACAATAGCAGTTTTTCGTTTGATGAATTCTTCCTTTGGCTATGTATTAAAATCCATTAGAGAAGATGAAATTGCAACACAGGCTATAGGAATAAATGTAGTAGAGTATAAAATACAAGCATTTGTCATACATGCCATGATATTAGGAATAGCAGGTGCATTCTACTCCCAGTATATTAGCTATATAGATTCAACCATGTTCACTACAACACAATCCATAGAAATGATAGTTATGACCATAGTCGGTGGTATGGGAAGTATAGTGGGTAGTTTTGTTGGTGCTATAGTCCTTACCATATTACCTGAGCTAACACGTAGCCTATTAGAATATAGGATGCTGATATACGGTTGTATTATGGTAATTATGATGCTAGTGAAACCAGAAGGCCTATTTGGAAATGTAAACTTTATACATATCCAACAAAGATTGGGCTTAAAGGGGAAAAAGAACGGTAAAGACTTAGAAGAGGATAAAGGAAACGATATAGATCTAACGACATAAAAACTCTATAATTTATATATTATTAGAAAGGGGTGGTAATA
>CAZFIO010000044.1:0-13973 GCA_964519585.1 uncultured Tissierellaceae bacterium | reverse complement strand
AAGATCCACTAGACAGGGTAAACACAAAGGATAATACCCCTGCAGTAATTCATTATGAGATAGTTCCAGGTGACCAACTTTCAATTACTTTAGCACCAAAAGGATTTGGTTCAGAAAACATGTCCAGGCTAAAAATGCTTAAACCTGCTGATGGACTAGAGGGTGTTAAGAATTTTATACTTGAAACTGTAGAATTAGCAGGCCCTAACCCATGCCCACCAACAATTGTAGGGGTAGGTATAGGTGGAACTTTTGAAAGAGCAGCTTTTCTAGCTAAAAAGTCTTTAATGAGGGACATGGATCAATACTCAGAAAATCCTTATTATGAAAATTTAGAAAAAGAATTGTTAGAAGATATAAATGCACTGGGCATTGGACCTCAAGGTTATGGTGGTACTACCACATCATTTAAGGTAAATATTGAAACCTATCCAACCCATATTGCAGGTTTGCCAATTGCTGTAAATATTCAATGTCATGCAGCAAGACATAAGCAAGTTATTCTTTAGGAGGATTAAATTATGAAAAAAACATTAACTACACCTTTAAAAACTGAAGATTTAATGGAATTAAAGGCCGGTGATGATGTATATATAACTGGTTATATCTATACTGCTAGGGATGCAGCCCATAAAAGACTTGTAGAATTACTAGATGAGGGAAAAGAATTACCCTTTGATGTAGAAGGTGCTATTATTTACTATGTAGGACCTGCACCAACAAAACCAGGTCATGCTATAGGATCAGCTGGGCCAACTACAAGTTATAGGATGGACTCCTACACACCCCAATTACTAGATAAGGGCCTAAAGGGAATGATAGGTAAGGGTAAGAGAGACCAAGAAGTAATGGATAGTATAGTTAAAAACGGAGCTACCTACTTTGCTGCCATAGGTGGTGCAGCAGCCTTGATAGCCAAATCAGTGAAATCATCTGAAGTAATTGCATACGAAGACTTAGGCGCAGAAGCTATAAGAAAATTATATGTAGAAGACTTCCCTGTGACAGTTATAAATGATGTACATGGAAATGATTTATACGAAATTGGCAGGAAGGGATTTCTTGCAAATGCATAAAAAACAAATAAACAAGATGGCCACTGCAGGTACTGTAGAATCAAATGATATTCTAATAATGATGTCTAAAGGGGAAGGAGATATTAATATAGAGCTAGAGAGTATTGTTGAAAAACAGTACGGCCAAGATATAAAAAAAGTTATTCAGGACACCCTACTTGCAGAGGGGATTACAGATGTTAACCTAGTAGCTAAGGACAAGGGTGCATTAGACTTTACTATTGTAGCTAGGGTAAAAACCTGTATAGAAAGAGGGAGAGGTGAAGCTGATGAATTATAGAACTTTATTATTTATCCCTGGAAATAACCCTGGAATGCTTCACAACTCAGATATACTAGGAGCAGATGGATTAATTATAGACCTAGAAGATGCTGTGGCATTATCTGAAAAAGATGCTGCTAGGGACTTGGTTAGGGAATATTTAACTAGCTTTAAAACAAAAACAGATATTTTTATAAGGATAAACCCCTTAGATAGTCCTTATTTCTATGAGGATTTAGATGGAATTAAGGATTTAAATATAAAGGGCATAGTATTGCCTAAGGCTGGAATAGAGCCTATGGTAAAATTAGACGAGTATTTAAAGGAAAACAACTTAGATTTTGATATAATTGCCTTGGTGGAAACTGCCATGGGACTAGAACTATCATTAGAAATAGTGCAAAAATCTGACAAGGTCATAGGAGTATTTCTAGGTGCAGAAGATTTAACCCTAGACCTAGGTGCAAAAAGAACCAAGGAATCCAAAGAAATCGAATATGCTAGATCTAGAATAATAGCTACAGCTAAAGCTATGGGAATCCAAGCAATAGATACACCCTTTACAGACACAGATGATATGGAGGGGCTAAGAGATGATACCCTTAATGCAAAGGATTTAGGTATGACTGGAAAGGCTATCATTAGTCCTAGACATGCTGAGGATGTAAACAAATTATTCTCACCATCTGAAGCTGATATTGAGTATGCCCATAGGGTAGTAGAGGGAGTAAAAGTAGCCAATGAAAAAGGCCTGGGGGCATTCTCTATTGAAGGGAAAATGATAGATAAACCAATTATTTTAAGGGCTCTTAATACTCTAAAATTAAGTGGGGACTATAAGGAGGAATACGATGAAATACTTAAATAATATAAGTTTACAGAATGTAAAAATTTTAGATAAGTCAAACCATCCTCCTAAAAGCTCTGCAAAAAGCAAAATAAGAGAAGACCTATCAGCCCTAATAAAGGAACTGGAAATAAAAGATGGAGCATATCTTTCCTTCCATCATCACTTAAGAAATGGGGATCAGGTACTAAATAGAATAATGAAAGAAGTTCAAAATCAGGGAATAAAGGGAGTTACCCTAGTAGCCAGTTCTTTATTCCCTACCCATGCTGAATTAATACCCCTACTTCATGATGGAACCATAGAAAACATAATTACCTCCTATATTTCCGGAGACCTAGGCAAGGCCATAAGTAGGGGAGAATTAAAAGGAAATATAATCATGCAATCTCATGGAGGCAGGGCCAGAAGTATACTAAATGAAGAAGTGAAAATTGATGTAGCCTTTATAGCTTCACCAAGTGCTGACAATATGGGAAATATTTCGGGTGTAAATGGAGTCAATTCATGTGGAACTTTGGGTTATGTTATAGCAGATTCCATAAAAGCTAATAAGGTTGTAGCTGTAACAGATTCACTTATGGAATATCCAAACTATCCTGCAGATATTACAGAAGATTATGTGGACAATGTATTAGTGGTTGATTCCATTGGTTTAAAGTCAGGAATAGTATCAGGTACAACCAGGGTAACAAGGGACCCTGTAGGCTTAAAAATTGCTAAGGAAACCCTTAAGGTTATGGAAGCCACTGGATTGTTAAAGGATGGAGTCAGCTATCAGAGTGGTGCTGGGGGAATATCCTTAGGTGTGACTGCCTATTTGAAAGACTATATGATTGAAAACAATATAAAGGGAAGTTTTGCTTCAGGGGGCATAACAGGATACTTGACAAATATGCTAGAAGAAGGACTATTTTCCTCCTTATTAGATGTACAGTGCTTTGATTTAGAGGCTATAGAGTCACTTAAGAGAAATCCTAACCATATAAGGATGAGTGCATCCCAATATGGGAACCCAGAAGTCTCTGCTGTTGTTGATAACCTAGATATTGTAATCTTGGGAGCTACAGAAATAGATACTGACTTCAATGTCAATGTAACTACTGGGTCAGATGGTTTGCTAATGGGAGGATCCGGAGGACATCAGGATACTGCTGCTGGAAGTAAGGTTTCAATAATAGTATCAAAATTATTTTCCTCAAGGATACCATTTATTAAAGATAAGGTGGATGTTATAACTACACCTGGTTCAACTATAGATATATTGGTAACAGAAAGAGGAGTATGTGTAAATCCTTTAAGAGAAGACTTGATAGAAAAGTTTAAGGAAGCAAAATTAGATATTATTGATATCCATGATTTAAAAGCCTATGCAGAAAGTGTAATGGGTGTACCTGAACCTATAGAAAAAGGTGTGAGGATTATAGGACTATCAGAATATAGGGATGGAAGTATCTTAGACTATATATATGAAGTAAAATAGATAATGCGCTGGGGACAGTCCCCAGCGCATTATACAACTTTGGGTAAAATGAGGGATTTTATGTTTTTCAGCGATGAATTAAATAAAAATAATAGTAGGGAAATAGAAGAGATTAAAGAATTTCTAAGCCTCTTTCAAGTTAACTTTGACTATCCTGACAAGACCTTTGTTATTAGGGACAAGGGGAAAATTGTAGCTACAGGATCAGCAGATAGCAATATACTCAAGTATTTTTTTGCCTGCAAAAAATACTCGGGACAAGGCTTGATAGGAACAATATACAAGTCCCTATTAAACCACCTTTTTGAATCAGGTTATGATTCTTACTTTGTATTTACAACACCTAATAATAAGCTTATTTTTGAATCTCTAGGCTTAAAGGAAGTATCTTCTACAGAAAGTGTCTCTCTGTTTGAAGGGGGATTTTATAATTACCACAGGTGGATGAAAAAAACCAAAGATTTAATAGGGGAGAAATCAGGCACAAGGGGTAGTATAATCATGAACTGTAACCCGATGACCCTAGGCCACAGGTACTTAATAGATAGGGCCCTGGAAGAGGTAGATGATTTAATTATATTTGTAGTAGAGGAAGACAAGTCAATATTCCCATTAGAAGATAGGTTCAATATTATGAAAGAAGAACTGGCAAAGGAAGAAAAAGTTACCCTTCTCAAGGGTGGGCCTTACATAATTTCCCAAGCCACCTTTCCAACATATTTTTTAAAGGAAAAGGATCAAATGTTGGAAGTTTATACTGACCTAGACGGAAAGATATTTGCAAGTAAAATTGCAAAGGACCTAGAGATAGATATAAGGTTTTTGGGAACCGAACCAAAGGACCCAGTTACCCTGGCCTATAATAGGAGTCTAAAAAAAATATTGGGAAAAGAAGATATTAGGGTTGAAGTTATTGAAAGAAAAAAACTTGATGAAGAAGTCATCAGTGCCTCCTTGGTAAGGAAACTCCTTAAGGAAGGAAAGAAAAATGAGGCTTATAAGTATCTACCTTCCTCTACAATAGAATACCTTGAAAGTGAAAAGGGGCTTAAAATAATAGACAAGATTAGAAAAGGTTAAAGGGATAAAATGAAAGAACGTTCAAGTGGAATACTTATGCATATATCCTCCTTACCAGGAAAATATGGTATAGGAGATTTTGGAGCGGAAGCATATAGATTTATAGACTTTCTAAAAAAGTCAAAAGTCAAGTACTGGCAGGTCCTACCCTTAGGGATTACAGGGTTTGCTGACTCGCCCTACCAGTGTTTTTCATCCTATGGTGGCAATCCCTACTTTATAGATTTAGATGAATTTATCAAAGAGGGCTACTTAGATAAACAGCTAGTGAAGGAATATGATTTAGGCAAGGACCCAGAAAGGGTTGATTATGGACTCCTATATGAAAATAAATATCATATATTAAGATTAGCCTACAAAAATTCCTTTCATAAGATAAAAGACCAACTAAAAGACTTTCATAAAGAAAACAAGGACTGGCTTGGCGGGCTAGCATTATTTATGAGCTTGAAAAACAAATTCAAAAATCTTTCATGGCAAGATTGGCCTAGTGAATATAAGGACTGTACTTCACCAATGGTTAGGGACTTCCAAAAGGAAAACAAGGAAGAGATATATTTTTGGGTATTTACCCAATATTATTTTTTCAAGCAATGGAAGAATTTGAAACAATATGCAAACCATAAAGGAATCAGGATAATAGGTGACCTACCCCTATACGTGTCAGAAGACAGTTCAGATATATGGGAGAATCCCTACCTGTTTAAGGTGGACAATGATTTAAGTTTAACAAGGCGAGCTGGAGTTCCACCAGACTATTTTAGTCCCAGTGGTCAATTATGGGGCAACCCAATATATGACTGGGAGGAAATGGACAAGGAATCTTATAAATGGTGGATTGATAGGATTAAATATAATTTGGATTTGTTTGATGTTTTGAGACTGGACCATTTTAGGGGTTTTTCATCCTATTGGGAAATTGATGCCCAGGCAGATAAGGCCATAGATGGTCAATGGCAAAAGGGTCCTGGAATTAAACTATTTAAGAAATTGAAGGAAGAAGTAGATAGACCTAATATAATAGTGGAAGATTTGGGGACTTATTCCCCAGATGTTGAAAATTTAGTCAAATCCACAGGCTTTCCCAATATGAAGGTCCTGCAATTTGCTTTTAATCCACATGAGGAAAGCACTCATCTACCACATAGGATAGGGGAAAATACACTAGCCTATACAGGTACTCATGACAATCCTACAAGTATGACATGGTTAAAATCCCTGAGTTCGGATGAATTTAACTACCTTAGCAAATATTTGAAGTTAAATAATGAAGAAGGTTTAAACTGGGGGTTTATAAGAGGGGCTTGGGCATCAAATGCCTATCTAGCTATAGCACCAATCCAGGATTTTCTAGGACTAGAAGATGCAAGGATGAACACCCCAGGAAGTCCAAGAAACAATTGGACCTGGCGGGTAAATGAAGATGATTTAAAGGAAGAATTAGCTAGAAAGATAAGAAGTTTAACTGAACTCTATGGTAGGTAAAGGCTTATAGATTGACAAAATACAAACAAAGAGTTACCATATAATTAAAGATTAATATTATGAGATTTATATATAAAGGGGGATATCCAATGACTGAGAAGGAGTTTAGGATTGAAAGTGATTCTATAGGTGAAGTTCAGGTTCCTGCAGATGCATATTATGGTGTAAATGCTATAAGGGCAGCATCAAACTTTACAATTACAGGTAGAACTATACATGAAGAGTTGATTAAGGGCCTAGCAGAGGTAAAAATAGCATGTGCAGAATCTAATTTTGAAGCTGGAATAATGACTGAAGAAGTAAAAGATGCCATTGTTAAAGCTAGTGAAGAAATCTTAGAAGGAAAGCTGCATGACCAGTTTATAGTAGATCCTATACAAGGTGGGGCAGGAACATCTGCAAACATGGCAGCTAATGAAATTATTGCAAATAGGGCCAATGAACTACTTGGTGGTGAATTGGGAGTATACGACAGGGTACATCCAAATGACCATGTAAATATGGGTCAATCAACAAATGATTCCTTCCCAACAGCAGGAAAAATCGCAGCCATAAGACTAGGACAAAGAACTGTAGAAGAATTAAAAAAGTTATATGAAGCCTTGCTAGAAAAATCCAAAGAATTTGATGGAATTATAAAAATGGGAAGAACCCATCTTCAAGATGCTGTTCCAATAAGACTAGGACAAGAATTCCATGCCTATAGCTCAGTCATCAAAAGAGATATAGAGAGACTGGAATACGCCCTAGAAGGAATTAAAGTTGTAAATATGGGGGCCTCAGCAGTAGGAACGGGTATAAATGTTGATACAGAATACTTGAAGGTTATAGTACCAAATCTTAATAAGGTAAACAATTTAGGATTAGTTCAAACAGAAGACTTAGTTGATGGAACCAATAATCTTGACGGATTTGTATTTGTTTCAGCAGCCTTAAAAACTGCAGCCGTTAACCTTTCAAAAATGAGCAATGATATGAGACTTATGGCATCAGGACCAAGATGTGGATTTGGAGAATTGAATTTACCTCCAAAACAAGCAGGATCATCAATAATGCCTGGCAAGGTTAATCCTGTAATTGCAGAAGTTATGAGTCAAGTTGCCTTCAATATCATAGGAAATGATACTGCTGTTACCATGGCTGCAGAGGCTGGACAACTAGAACTTAATGTATTTGAGCCAGTTCTACTATACAACCTTTATGAGTCCCTAGAAACCTTAGGGAATGGAGTAGCCACATTTAGGGAAAACCTAGTAAAAGATGTAACAGCAAATATAGAAAGATGCAAGGCCTTGGTAGATGGAAGTGTTGGTACTATCACAGCTATCGTTCCTCATGTAGGCTATAAAAATGCAGCAAAGGTTGCAAAAATAGCCATAGAGACAGGCCAACCTGTAAGAGAATTAACAATAAAAGAGGGCTTTCTAACAGAAGAAGAATTGGATGAAATTCTGGACCCATTTGCTATGACAGAACCTGGAATAGCTGCTAAACATTTATTAGATGAAAAGAAATAACCCAATACTACAAGGTCCTATTTATTAATAGGGTCTTGTCTTTTTAAACTGAAATAACTGGGTATAATACAAGATAAATAAAGATGCTTATAGCTATCAAAGTTTCTTGTGTAAAGAAATAGTATTCAAGTTTTACTGGGTAAATATAATAGTAAAAGACTATAACAAAAGGTGGGATTAGCATGGATATAGAATTTTGTGGGGCTGCACAAGTTGTTACTGGCTCAAATTTTTTGATTACAACAGATAAGTATAAGATTCTCCTGGACTGTGGCATGTTTCAGGGTAGCAAGGAACTTGAAAGGATGAACTATGAGGATTTCCCTTACAATCCTGTAGATATTGATTTTCTTATTCTGAGCCATGCCCATATAGATCATAGTGGAAGAATCCCCAAATTAGTAAAAGAAGGATTCAAGGGAAGAATAATCTCAACCAAAGCCACCTTTGAGCTATGTGAGATAATGCTTTTAGACTCAGCAAAAATCCAAGAGCAAGATACCAAGTGGGAAAATCGCAAGAGAGAAAGAGCAGGTAAACCTCCTATAGATGCTCTCTATACCATAGATGAGGCAGAAGTAAGCCTTAAATACTTTGAATCCTACCTATACAACCAAAAAATAATAATAAATGAAGATATCCAATTAAGGTTTAGGGATGCAGGCCATATGCTAGGTTCTTCCATAGTAGAACTATGGGTCAAGGAAAAAAACCATGAAAGCAAGATTGTTTTTTCAGGTGATTTAGGCATGCCCAATAGACCAATACTAAATGACCCAGAATATATAGATGAAGCTGATTATTTAATCATCGAATCCACCTATGGAGACAGGATCCATGAAGAATACTACAAGGGAGCAGAAAAACTAGTAGAAATAATCAACAGGACTGCAGAAAGAGGTGGAACTGTAATTATACCCTCCTTTGCTGTAGGTAGGACCCAGGAAATTATATACAAGTTAAACAAGTATTATGAGTATGATAAGAACATAGAGGAACATATGAGAATACCAATATATGTGGATAGTCCCATGGCTGTAGCAGCTACAGAAGCTTTCCAGGCTAATTCCTCCACTTTTGATGATGAAACAAAAGGTCTGATACTTAAGGGAGACAATCCTTTCCAATTTCCAAATCTAAGATATGTAAAAGATCAAGAAGAGTCAGTTTTATTAAATAAATATAAATTTCCAAAAGTTATTATTTCTTCAAGTGGAATGGCCACGGCTGGTAGGGTACGCCACCATTTAAAACATAATCTTTGGGACCCTAGAAATAGTGTTGTTTTTGTAGGCTACCAGGCCCAGGGAACCTTGGGAAGGATTTTATTAGATGGGGTAAAAAGGGTAAAAATTCTTGGAGAGGAAATAGCTATAAAATCTGAAATATATGAAATCCAGGGTTTTTCAGGCCATGCAGACCAGATTATGCTACTAGATTGGATAAGAAAATTTAAAAAGAAACCTAAGAAGGTTTTTGTAGTTCATGGGGAAGGAGAATCTTCAACCACACTAGCAAGACTTATAGAAGATGAATTCAAAATCGACTCAATCATCCCCAGTATAGGAGACTCCTATACCCTAGAAAAGGACACCATGGAGCTTAAAAGCCATCCTATAGGAGACAAAAACCTAAAAGAAAACATAAGTGCAGAGCTAGAAAAGATAAGCAGACAATTTAAAGCTCTTGAGGAAAAAAGGGATTTAATAACAGATCCAAAACTATTGGAGAGGGATTATTATAGCCTTAAAAACAAGCTTCTAGAACTACAACAAAACCTTATGGACTTAAATATAAGTATAGGCAAATAAATCAAAATGCCTGTCCTAGTAAGAAAGAAAAACCAGCTGATAAAGGCTGGTTTTTGTATGCATATTTATCCTTTGGGCATATTAAAGAAAAGTCATTGAAGGGAGAAAGCTTTATGGATTTTGAGAAAACACAATATTTTAAGGATAAATTAATTGAAGAAAGAAGAAAATTGTCAGAAACCAAGGACAATATAGATAATAGGGAAGTAAATTCCAGAGGGATGTATTCCAATGAACTTTCAGGATATGATAACCACCCTGGCGATGCTGGGACAGAAGTATTTATGAAAGAGCAGGATGAAGGATTTAAAAGAGAAATAGACCACAAGCTGGATGAAATAGATAGATCCTTAGACCTGATTGATGAGGGAACCTATGGTTATTGTAACACCTGCAAGCAGGAGATAGATGAAGAAAGACTAGAAGTAGTTCCTTACGCCAAGAAATGTCTAACCTGTAAAGAACTTGAGGAAATCCCTATAGACAATAGAGTGTTTGAAACACTTGAGGAAGAGTATTCAATATATTATAGTGGAAGCCCCTATGATAATGTCATCTATGACAGGGAAGACACCTACCAAGATTTAGCTGTAGACAATATAGTTCCAGGAGACCCTTCCATGTCTACAGGTGATAATATAGGACTTTCTAAAGAAGATGAGCTAAGAGGACCAGAAAAGATAGAAAACATATCACAAGACTACTATGATGAAACTATGAAATAAGATGTTTTATTTTATAGTTATTTACAGCTAAAGATTTTGAGGGGGTAGAGAATCAGACTTGGTAAGCCTATCAACCTTCTTAAGAATATAAGGGATTCTATAGCTTCCGCCTAAATTTTCAATTAATTTTGCAGCTTCAGTTAAATCAACACCCAGAGAAGTTATATATAGGGGTATTTTTAAGGCTTCATATAGGTAGGCCCCTAGACCCTTCATATTTTTATCTAGGCTGACAAAACCATCTATTATAAATAAATCTATGGCCTCCTTAATGGTTCTGGCTCCCCTACCTGAAATCGTTAACCCTCAACAGCTAGGACTAGGTCTGGGAATGCTAACAATTGCATCCAATTTTGGAATTGCCATAGGCCCACCTGCCTTTGGTTTACTTTTAGATACAACAAAGGGGAATTTCCATATTGGCTTTATAATTTTAGCCTTGATTTCCCTAGGCATACTTGTTCTCCTAAGAGGGTTGAAGACACAGGGTCATAAATCCTAGATACAAATCAGCCTATGGATTATTTAATAAGAATACGGTAAAATAAAGTATGAATAGCTATCTGGGTCAGTAAAGAGGGTTTGAAATGCCCTGTGATGAAGCACTTATCAGAGAATAAGGAAGTAATGTGAAGAATGAGGAAAGAAAATATGACAATTTATAAGAAATTCAAGAAACTAAATATTGATACTATGCCACTAGGCTTAGAAGAGGGGGATGAGGAGGAGCTATATTTCTGTACCCCTAAAGGTGCCAAGCCTATAGGTAGGACAGGTCTTGATGGGATACATTTTTGTTTTATAAAAGGGTTTGGTGAAATGGTATTTGCTGTAAGCCCCATGAATACACCGGGGGATTATGTCCACCCTATAGCAAAGGACTTTTCGGACTTTCTAAGCCTTTTAATTGCCTGTGGTGATACTACAGCATTAGAACAAGTACATAGGTGGAAACAGGAGGAATTTGATAGTTTTTTAGAGGACAATCCAATTAACCTAGACCAGGTATCAGTCTTGGAAAACATTTCTGAAAAGCTAGGTCTTCAAGCAATGGAAGACCCCTTTAAATATATAAAAGAGCTACAGAGTAACTTTGATTACAGCAAGGTTAAATTTACAGAAGACTATGAAGACTTTATACCAGCTGAACCAAAGCTTCCTCCATGGAAGGTATATTTTGAAGCTGGTTTTTGGGATGAAATTAAAGGTCAAAGGGCTGGAAAAGAAATCTCCATCAATAAGGAGTTTTCCCTAAATAAGAAGACATGGTATATTCCATCTCTCTATACTAGCAGCAAGGGGTTGATAATTGACTTTTGTGTGGAAATTCCTATAGAAAGCATCCAGATTTTTATTAAAAAGTGGAGACTTTCTCCAAAAGATGACTACACAGACTTTTCCATAAAAGAGCAAATACAGATTGAAGTGGAACATCCTATGGCAATTAATTTTAGTCCTGAAATTGTGCTAAATGGAAAAACAATCCCTGCATCATATGGTAGCAGTCTATCTTGGAACCCAACTTTTCCAGAACTTAATAGCTTAGAAGCTGAAGGAGTATTAAAACGATATGGACTTGATTCCACCAATGGCTGGGTTATTTGGCGTTCAGCCTTTCCTTGGCAGACTAAAAGAAGACCAAAGATATCAAGCCTTGAACTAACAATCAAACATGACCCTGTACAAGTTCTAGGTCCTTATTTTAGTTTATCTAAGGCAGGTGAAAATATTGACTTTATTAATCCTTTGACAAATACAAGCCATAGATTGACTGTAGAAGAATATGAAAGAAAAGAAATCCCGTCTGAGGGCTTTATGGATAAGGATTATGACTTTCCAAATCATTGTATAGCTATGACTTATACAATTAATCCAGACCTGACCCAAGGTTCATTTTCCATTAGAGATTGCAATCATGGAGACAGGCCTCGAAAAAGAAATATTAACCCCATGGATCCCCATGCTTCTGCAGGGGCTATGGCAATCGCTGTCATTGGAGGATCAGATAGGCCTAGTCTTCTAGCAGATAGAGCCAATAATCAGATGAAGCTTCATGCTTCTTGTTCTTCCCTGTATTTTAATCCAATTGATAGGGTCGAATGGCAGATAATATTTCATAAAAAACCATGTGAGGATATGACTATCAAATTAATATAAGAGACCAGGCTTTACAGAAAGCTGGTCTTTATTTTTCCCTATAGCTAAAATAAATTAAACAATCAATTAAAACTCCCATCCCAAAGGGGCATATTCTTAATATATTTACCTTCAACTGCTGGTACATAGAAGGCTCCATAGGTATTTAGTCCATTTTCCCTTTTAAAGATTGGTAGTTCTACATAAAACTTATAGTAAG
Organism: uncultured Tissierellaceae bacterium; assembly: GCA_964519585.1. Lineage (GTDB taxonomy): Bacteria > Bacillota > Clostridia > Tissierellales > Tissierellaceae > CAZFIO01. Next base: position 1,331 of record CAZFIO010000044.1, on the reverse strand, counting down.
GCATATAAAGCTCTGCCCAGCTTTCATCTCTATATATAAGTTCAACCCTTCTTATATATTCCCTCTCTGAAGATAATTCAATGATCATAGCATTAGATTTTTGCCTCTTATTTTTCTTGTAAACATTAAGGGATAAATTCCTGATAATTTTAGCAAGATAGGCAAAAAGATAATCCTTTGGAGAATTTGGTGGCATACTCTTCCAAGCAGCCAGATATGTATCATTTTCACACTCTTCAGCTTCAGATAGATTTTTCAAGATATTTTCTGAAATCCTTAAAAGTCTACTTCCATACTTGCTTTGAGTTTCCTTTAAGGCTCTTTCATCTCTTTTTAAAAATAAATCTACAATTAAGATATCATCCATTATTTCCCCCCTCACCCTATACAACAATATTTTCCTTAAAAGGTTGCATCTTTAGAAAACTTCTAAAATAAAAGTCTATTTTTACTTTGGGTAAAAACCTATAAGTTAATTTTAACATATAGGAAAAAAAGGACCTAGGAATTACTTCAAGATCTTGTTTTATGGTTAGGTGTGGAATATAAGACTCATCTTTTATCAAGCCTAAAAACTGTATGACTATATAAAAAACTTACAATACCAATTACAGGGAGAATATGGTATTACATAAATAGACAGGAATATAAGAGGAAGATTTTCACCCGATGTGATGGTTCAGACATTTGCAGGCTATTTGGAGAGAAAAATCTTCTCCTAATACAAAAATCCATCTTTCACCCGCAAACCAGGTTTTTGACCAGTCACAGACAAGGATACAAGGGACAGGGTTAAAATCAACATAGCCCCGTAAGGGGACGGAAACCCTAAATCTTCTATGCTATCGGATAGTATTATGCTGTGTTAAAATCAACATAGCCCCGTAAGGGGACGGAAACTATCCATTATATAACCTCCTTCGGTATCAATTTAAAGTTAAAATCAACATAGCCCCGTAAGGGGACGGAAACTTTCTAGCACTTTCTCTTTCGTGTTCTAGTGGTAGATGTTAAAATCAACATAGCCCCGTAAGGGGACGGAAACGTTGTGAATTTAGTTGAAAAGTATTATTTGCTATTAGTTAAAATCAACATAGCCCCGTAAGGGGACGGAAACATTCAAAGCACTTTGAGTTCCAATATGCCAGTTGTAGGTTAAAATCAACATAGCCCCGTAAGGGGACGGAAACACTCAATTCTTTTGGCTTCATAACCATTTTACTACCTCGTTAAAATCAACATAGCCCCGTAAGGGGACGGAAACCTTAATACAATAATTGACGAGGTGGGGGAAACGGTGTTAAAATCAACATAGCCCCGTAAGGGGACGG
>CAZFIO010000043.1:0-13977 GCA_964519585.1 uncultured Tissierellaceae bacterium | reverse complement strand
AGAAGACTCTTGGTTGGTGAAACAAAGGAAGGCGTTTTGGCACCATTAGAAAGTTTAATAGAAGAAATGAAAGAAGAAGACGAAAACTTCCAGGCAAAAGTATCCTATGCTCTAGGTCAAGAAAAATGTTGGACAGGAAAGACTATAGAAGGGGAAAGATTTTTCCCAGGCTGGAGATATGATGAAGAGGAAGAATTCATCCAGGCTGCCTACATGGGACTGAAAGAAGTAGGATTAGACCCAGAAATTACCCAATATTCATTCTGTACAAATGGAAGCCACTATGCAGGAGAAGCAGGAATCAAAACCATAGGCTTTGGACCATCAAAAGAAAACCTGGCTCATACAATTGACGAATATATAGAGATAGATCAATTAGTAAAAGCGATGAATGGTTACTATGGAATTATTAAAGCATTATTAAAGTAATAAGTTAAGGAGTTAATAGAAAAAGGGAGGAATTAAATAATGGATAAGACTCAAATGACGGCATTAATAATTATCTTATTATACATGGCAGCTACAATAATTATAGGCCTTGTAGTATCCAATAAAAAGAAAAAGGAAGCCGTAACCCAAAGTAAGGAAGACTTCCTAATGGCAGGAAAGTCCCTAGGACCTTTCGTCCTAGCAGGAACACTATTTGCAGCAAATACAGGTGGTGCCAGTACCACAGGTATAGCCACCAATGTTTACAAGTTTGGCCTATCAGCCAGCTGGTATGTAATAGCTGCAGGTATAGGCTTTGTCCTAGTATCCTTTATAGCCCCATATTTTAGAAGAACAGCATCCAACACAGTACCAGAAATAATCAGGAAAAGATACGGAAAACCATCCCATATATTTACAGCAATCACATCCATAGCAGCCCTATTTATGGCAACAGGTGCTCAAATCATAGCTACTGCCTCCATAATCAATGTAGTAACAGGGCTAGATTTTCAAACAGCTGCAATCGTATCCACAGTAGTAGTAATTCTTTACACCATGTTTGGAGGATTTACCTCAGTTGCTGCAGCTAACTTAATGCACCTCTTATTCATAACAATTGGTATGGGTATAGCTACAATCATAGTAATAACTAGTAAAGAAGTTGGCGGATTTGCCAACCTATTTGCCCAGGCAAAAACGGTGACAGATTCAGCAGGTCAAAACCTTAACCTAACCAGTATGACCAAGATAGGTTTACCTGTAACCATAGGATATATAGCTATGTATTTTATGACCTTCCCAACAGGGCAAGAAATAGTTCAAACCTACAGTTCAGCCAAGGATGGTGCAACTGCTAAACTAGGTTCTGTAATTGCAGGGATCATCTCAGCAGCCTTTGCTATCATTCCAGCCCTACTAGGTCTAGTTGCCTATACCTTTATAGATGGCCTTGCCCTAGAAGGAATACAAAAAAATGCCCTAGCTCTAGCAACTCTTACCTTTGCACCGGCCTGGGTAGCAGGTTTAGTACTGGCAGCCATAGTAGCAGCCACCATGTCCTCTGCTTCAGGAAATATGATAGGTACAGCAACCATGTTTACCAACGATATATTTACACCCTATATAAATGGTGGAGTAAAAGACGACAAAAAAGAAGTAGCTGTTTCAAAAATAACCATGTTGGTAGTAGGGGTAGTAGGTTTGCTTATAGCCCTTAAGGCATCAAACATTATCAGTGTAATGATGGGAGCCTTTACCCTAAGAAGTGCAGGACCCTTCGCTGCTTTCATCTGTGGTATCTTCTACAAGGATGTAACTGAAAGAGCAGGCTTCCTAGCCATAATAGCAGGAACCATAGGAGCAGGAGTATGGATCTATGGACTAAAAACTCCTTGGGGCCTAAGTGCCATTGTTCCAGGATCTATAGTAGCCTTTATAGTAATATTTGCAGTATCAGCCATAGACAAAAGTCTTGGGCATCCACCAGCACCACCATTAGAATTGTCCGATGATTAGAAGTAGGAAAACAAGGCAGCTAAGGCTGCCTTCCTTATCAATGAAAGGAGAGTATTTATGAAAAAGGTGTTAATTAAAAACGGAACCATTATAGACGGTACAGGCCAGGATAGGTACAAGGCTGATCTACTAATAGAGGATGAAAAGATAGCAAAAATAGGAGACCTAGCTTCAGAAGAAGCAGACATAGTCATAGATGCCAGTGGTAAGATAGTAGCCCCAGGCTTTATAGATACCCATAGCCACTCCAGTCTGCTACTTTTCCAAGAACCCTACCTAGCGCCAAAGGTAAGGCAGGGCATAACCACAGAGCTTATATCTCAGGATGGTATGGGACCAGCACCCCTGGATGAAAAAAGTCTATCCTCATGGAGAAAGGCCATGGCAGGCCTAGAAGGCGAATACGATGCACCCTGGAACTGGCTAAGTGTTAAGGACTACCTAGATACCATAGAAGAACTAGATCTAGGACCAAACATAGCCTATCTGGCACCCCATAGCAATATTAAATTTATGGCCATGGGCATGGAAAACAGACTTCCAACAGATGAAGAAATGAAGGCTATGAAGGATATCCTTAAGCAAGCCATGGAAGATGGAGCTTATGGTATGTCCACAGGACTTATCTATCCGCCAGGCTCCTATGGTCAGGTAGATGAACTAGTAGAGCTAGGGAAAACATTGAAAGAAACAGACGGAGTATTTGTAACCCATCAAAGAAGTGAAGCAGACTCTATATTGGACTCCATGGATGAAATCCTAACAGTTGGCAGGGAGGGAGGATGTAGGATACACTTCTCTCACTTTAAGGTATGCGGAAAAAACAACTGGGATAAGATAGATGAGGTACTGGGTAAACTGGATAACTTCAGAAAAGATGGGCAAATAGTCACCTTTGATCAGTATCCCTATGTAGCAGGATCCACCATGATGAGTGTAATCCTACCACCTTGGGCCCACGATGGAGGGACTGACAAACTTATTGAAAGACTAGGAGATGCAGACCTAAGGGAAAAAATGAAAGAAGATATAGCCAATGGTATTCCTGGCTGGGATAACTTTGTAGACTTTGCAGGCCTAGAAGGAATCTTTGTAACCTTTGTAGGTTCAAGTAAAAATGAAGATGTAGTAGGAAAAAGCTTGGTAGAAGTAGGAGAAATGAGAGGGAAAGAACCATTAGATGCTATATTTGACATTATAAGAGAAGAAGAAAACCTAGTGGGCCTAGTTGATTTCTATGGTACAGAAGAACATGTAAAATTATTTATGAGCAGGCCAGAGCAAAATGTATGTACAGACGGAATCATGGGAGGCAAACCCCATCCAAGACTATACGGAGCCTTTCCAAGAGTGCTTGGTAAGTATGTAAGAGAAGAAAAACTATTCTCCCTAGAAACAGCCATCCACAAAATGACAGGAAGATCAGCAGAAGTCATCAAGCTGTCAGACAGAGGCTACCTAAAAGAAGGCCTGGCAGGAGATGTAGTAGTATTTGACCCAGAAACCATTAGAGACAAGGGAGACTACGAGGAACCAATCCAGTTCCCAGTAGGCATAGATTATGTCCTAGTAAATGGAAAAGTCCTAGTAGACCAGGGCCAACCAAAGCCACAAAAAGCAGGAAAAGTCCTAAGATATAAAAAATAGAAAAAAATAAATCCTCCAGTTCCTGGAGGATTTTATCTTACTCTTTCCAATATGAATTTTTCATGTTTAGTCACTTGATATTCAATTCTTTCAAGTATTTCAGTATGCTGTTTATATCCATCAAATAGGACAGTAAATTTCTTGTGATTATCTTCTTCCATTTTAATAACTCTTTCCTTAGTCTCTTTTAGATCAGATTTAAGGGTAGCAACATCAGTCTTAACCTCAACCATGTCAGACTTAAGGGTAGCAACATCAGCCTTAAGCTCTGCCACATCAGCCTTAACTTCAACCATGTCAGATTTAAGGGTAGAAACATCAGCCTTAAGCTCTGCCACATCAGCCTTAACCTCAATCATATCAGATTTAAGGGTCGAAACATCAGATTTAAGAGTAGCCACATCGGCCTTAACCTCAACCATATCAGATTTAAGATCCACAATATCTTTAGCCATAACATCTATCTTCTTAGTCTGATTATCTACTTGGCTAGTAAGATTCCCTACTTGTGCTGCAATAAATTCCAATAATCCCCTATCATTCACAAGCCTGCCCCCTAATTGAAAATATAGAAAACACCAAGAACAAATTATACTAATATTATATATGCCTTTTCTAGCATATGCAAGAATTATAAAATAATGATTTTACAAAAGCCCAAAATCATGTAAAATAGAAGAAAGAAGAATGTACTATCGTTATTAAAGGAGGACCAAATGCTAAAAGAAAACCTAAACCCATTAGAAAACGCCCAAAAACAAATCAAATCAGCCTGTGATATCCTTGAAACACCAGCGGCTGTTTATGAAATATTGAAAGATACCCAGAGACTTATAGAAGTCTCCATACCAGTAAAAATGGATGATGGGACTACAAAAGTATTCAGGGGCTATCGCTCATTGCACAACGATTCCCTAGGACCAGGCAAGGGAGGCATCCGCTTTCACCCTCATGTAAACCCAGAAGAAGTCAAGGCCCTATCCGTCTGGATGACCTTCAAGTGCGGAGTCACAGGCATACCCTATGGTGGAGCCAAGGGAGGAGTGGCAGTAGATCCTAGAACCCTATCCCAAGGAGAGCTAGAAAGACTATCTCGAGGATATATAAGAGGATTATATAAATATTTAGGGGAAAAAATAGACATACCAGCGCCAGATGTGGGAACCAATGGACAAGTCATGGCCTGGATGGTAGATGAATATATAAAAATCACAGGCAATCATGACCTAGGAGTAATCACAGGAAAACCAGTAGCCTGGGGAGGATCCCAGGGACGAACCGAAGCCACAGGATTTGGAACCGCAATCATAGCCCGTGAATATGCTAATAAATATAAGCTAAATATAAAAGACGCCCAGGTGGCAGTCCAAGGATTTGGAAATGTAGGTAGCAACACAGTCAAGTATCTAGAAAAGCTTGGAGCAAAAGTCATAGCCATAGGAGACAGAGGACCAGACAATACAATCTATGCCCTTTATAACAAGGAAGGTCTAGACTTTGCGGACCTATATGACCACTTTTACACCCAAAACCATAGAAACTTCATAAATTATCCAAAAGGAGAAATCATAAGCATAGAAGACTTCTGGAAACTAGAAGTAGATATACTAGTGCCAGCAGCCCTAGAAAATGCCATCACAAAAAAGGAAGCTGAAAAAATCCAGGCAAAACTAATCTGTGAAGCAGCCAATGGACCCATAAGCCCAGATGCAGAAGAAATCCTAGAGGAAAGAGGAATCCATATATCACCAGATATATTGACAAACTCAGGAGGGGTAATAGTCTCCTATTTCGAATGGGTACAAAATTTGCATGGCTACTACTGGGAAGAAGAAGAAATCATAGAAAAACAAGAAAAAGCAATGATAAAAGCCTTCCAGGAAATCTGGCAAGTAAAAGAAGACCACCAAGTAAGCATGAGGAAGGCAGCCTATATACATTCAGTTAAAAAGGTTGCAGAAGTAATGAAATTAAGAGGATGGTACTGATAAAACAATAGGAAAAAACACAGGGGGACGGTTCTTTTGTGTTATAGGTCGAGAGATCTCCGATTCAAGTAACTGTAGGGGTCGACGACCCTGTCGACCCAGGGACCACAAAGTCCGACCCAAATAAACAATCCTTCAACCATCGTTAAACAACCGTTCAACCATTGTTCAACTATCGTTCAAAAAAAGGGAGAGAAATCATGAAACTAATAATCGAAAAAGATTATCAAAACCTAAGCAAAAGAGCAGCTAAAATAATAATAGATGAAATGACAGAAAACCCAGAAATAACCCTAGGACTAGCAACAGGAAGTACACCCCTGGGGCTCTATAAAGAACTAATCCAGGCCAACAAAAGTGGGCTCATAGACTTCTCCCAGGTAAAAACCTTCAATCTAGACGAATACATAGGATTAGACGGAAACCATCCCAGTTCCTACAGGTATTTCATGGACAATGAACTATTTAAGCATATAAATATTAAACTTGAAAACACCCATGTACCCAATGGAAGGGCAAAAGACATGGAAGACTATTGCCAAGAATATGATAAATTTATAGAACACAGTGGAGGCATAGACATCCAAATCCTAGGCATAGGGACCAATGGCCACATAGCCTTTGTAGAGCCAGGAGAGGAATTAAGCCTAGGAACCTCAGTAAGACGATTAAGGGAAACAACCATTAGGGATAATTCCAGATTCTTTAACTCCATAGAAGAAGTCCCCAAGACAGCAATAACAGTAGGAATAAAGACCATATTAAAGGCAAAAAAACTAATCCTACTGGCCAATGGGGAAAACAAAAGGGAGATAATGGATAAGTTCCTCCATTCAAAGCATATCACCACACAAATCCCAGCAAGCCTCCTCCACCTACACCAAGACCTAACCGTCATCATAGATGAAGAAGCTTATGGGGGGATAAAATGAAAAAAGCAATAGGAATCGACCTAGGAGGCACCAGCATCCAGGCAGGCCTAGTCACTGACCAAGGCCAAATCCTAAAGAAACTAGAAAGACCAACCCCCACTGGTGGAAAAACCCAAGTCTTAAATGCCCTAAAAGAAATCATCGTAGACCTAATGGAAGAAGGAGTCATAGGTATAGGTATAGGATCCCCAGGAACCATAGATTCAGTCAATGGAAGAGTCCTATCCATAGGGGGCAATATAAAAGACTGGGCCCACACAGACATCAAAGGCTACCTCAAAAATGCAACAGGGACCGTCCCCAGCGCATTTTTGGCGGTGGACAATGATGCCAATGCAGCAGCTCTTTGTGAAGCATGGATAGGGGCAGGCAGGGACTTTAGGTCCTTCATAATGCTAACCCTAGGAACAGGCCTAGGGGGAGCCATATATACCAGGGAAATGGGTATATATAAAGGAGACAAGTTTCAAGCAGGAGAACTAGGCCATGCAATCCTTTATCCCCATGGAAGGCCCTGTGTTTGCGGTCAAGCCGGTTGCGTAGAAAGGTACATCTCAGGATCAGCCCTAGAAGACCTATATTTTGAAGCAACAGGGAAAAAACTCAAAGGAAAAGAAATATTTGCCCTAGCCCAAAAAGAGGACAAGGCCAAGGAAATAGTCGACAAGTTCTGCGAAAACCTAGCCATATACATAGCCAGCCTAAAAAACATCCTAGACCCCCAGGCTATAATCATAGGAGGGGGAGTAATCAATTCCAAGCATATTTGGTGGGACAAAATGATAGACTACTACCAAAAGCACACCAACACCCCCACAGCTGAAATTCGACCAGCAAAATACCTAAACAATGCAGGAATAATAGGAGCCGCTAGACTAGCATTTAACAATACGTAGTGGTCGACACCCCTGACCCCAAAGCGTAGTTGCGGACGCCTCTGTCCGCAAATGACCCCCAAGATCTAACCCAAATAAATAATTACACAGGTGATAAAATGAATAAACCTTACATGAAAAATACTAGATTAAGAAATTATGATTATTCATCACCTGGCTACTATTTTATTACCATTTGTAGTAACTTTAGAAAAGAAATATTTTGTCAGATAATAGAGGAAAATGGGCAAATAAATACGAAACTTAGCAGTATTGGCCAGATAATAAATTTTTCTTGGGAAAGGATAAATGCCTTATATGATTACGTAGAAACAGATGCATTTTGTATTATGCCAAACCATATCCATGGTATAATTATAATAAAAGAAGGTGGACAGGGGCGTCCACCACTACAAAAGATTATACAAGGCTTCAAATCAGTAACAGCGAGGCAAACTTTTAAATATGGGTATAATACAATATGGCAAAGATCATATTATGAGCATATAATTCGAAGTGAATTAGAATATAGGAAAATATTAGAGTATATAGAAACAAATCCACTAAAATGGAAAGAAGATGAATATTTCAAAGCGTAGTGGCGGACGCCTCTGTCCGCAAATGACCCCAAATCAAATTGTTGGACATCTAGGACTCCAGAGCGTAGTGGTCGACGACACCAACCTATATTTACCCCGTAGGGATTACAATTGGGAGTGCCCCGGGGTATGTCGACCTAATGACCCCCAAGTCAAACATACATTAAAACAATTGCTAGACAATTGCTAGACCATAGCTAGTCAATTGCTAGACTATCGTTATATGAAAGGATTGATTAATCATGTCAACACCACATATTGGAGCAGAAAAAGGACAAATTGCAGAAACCATACTCCTACCAGGAGACCCCTTAAGGGCCAAATTTATTGCAGACACTTATTTAGAAGATGTAGAACAGTTCAATGCAGTAAGAAATATGTTTGGTTATACAGGGACCTACAAGGGAAAAAGAATCTCAGTAATGGGAACAGGTATGGGAATCCCATCCATAGGCATCTATTCCTATGAATTAATCCATACCTATGGAGTAAAAAACCTTATTAGAGTAGGATCCTGTGGAGCCTATGTAGAAGAACTAGACCTATATGACATAGTTATAGGAATGGGAGCCTGCACCAACTCGGACTTTGCCTCCCAGTACCAGCTACAAGGCACCTACTCAGCCATAGCATCCTGGGACCTGCTTTACAAGGCCAAGCAAGTAGCAGATGAAAAAGGCATAGAAGTAAAGGTAGGAAATATCTTCTCCAGCGATATCTTCTACAACGATACACCAGATATGTTTAAAAAGTGGGCAAAGATGGGAGTACTAGCAGTAGAAATGGAAGCCTACGGCCTATATTGCAACGCAGCCGCAGCAGGAGTCAATGCCTTAACCATACTTACAGTATCAGACTCCCTGGTAAAGAACACCCTGACAACCCCAGAAGAAAGAGAAAGCAGTTTCACACAAATGATGGAAATAGCCCTAGAACTAGCCTAAGAAAATCCCTTCGGGGATTTTTTATTTCCTTGACTCCGAACAGATGTTCTGATAAAATAAAGCCAAGCATTTCACCCGGAAAAAACAATAGATAAACAATCGTCAAACAGTAGTCTAACAATAGACAAACAATTGTAAAAAACGGAAAGACATGGGAAGGCCTGTAGGGGTCGACGACACCAACCTATATTTACCCCGTAGGGATTACAATTGGGAGTGCCCCGGGGCATGTCGACCCGTGGACCCAAAAGAGGAGATTTCTTCATTCCACTACGCTTCAGTCGAAATGACAAGAAAAGTGACCTCGAAGTTCCGACCCTAGGTCATCTCGACCTGCTATGTCATTCCGAGGAGCAGAGCGACGAGGAATCTTAGACCCCAGAGTCTCGACCCTAATGTCATGACCCCAATACTATTGCTAGACCATCGCTAGACCATTGCTTGGCAATTGCTTGACAATCGTACCCAGGGAGGAACCCATGAAAGAAATCATAGAAAAAGGCATAGTAGCCATATTACCAGAATACGTAAAAGACATAGGAAACTGTACCATCATCTACACCAAAGACAAAAACAAAATCATACTTAATAAAACCATTAGAACCATACTAAAAAACATCTGCTCCCATTATCATCTGGATGTAAAAGCAGCAAACAAGACCTACGGAGAAGTATTATCAGTCAAAAGATCACCACCAATCCCCTTTGCCAGGGACAACATATTTATCAATATGAAGGTGAGACAACCCATACACAAGGATGATGGAGCCCATGGCTATATAAAACTTGATGAAATATCCCAAATAAAAAGATCAAAAACATCCAAGCAAAACACTTGTGTAAGTTTAAAAAATGGCCTAGAAATAGAGGCCCTCAACAAGCCAGAAACCATAAACAAGAAAATCAAGGACGGCCATATAATAAGGAGATTGTTTGATAATAATGATTCATATTTTGTAAGAGAAGAAAGTCTCCATCAGGGCAAAACCACCCTAGCCACCAAATCAGACCTGGCCCTAGTCTACATGGGCCTAATGGAGTTAAAAGAATCCCTAGAAAAAGCCCTCAACCGATCCACCAGCCATTTGTAGGGGTTGACGACCCTGTCAACCCTTGACCCCACTTTTCCCCCTAGAAAAACCTCTAGCTTTTTCCCTACATATATTGTAAAGTAGGGAAGGGAGGAATTCACATGACAAAACAAGAAACCACAAAAGGTAGCATCCTAATCCTTACATCCGCAATTCTTTGGGGTATCAATGGCAATATAGGAGCATACTTATTCAAAAACCAAGGCATAACACCAGAGATACTTACCATGTATAGGCTCATAGTAGCAGGACTAATCCTACTAAGCTACGATTCCATAAAAAATAAAAAACTAAATACCGAAATTCTAAAAGATAAACCAAGCCTTATAAGGCTAATATTTTTCGGCTTCTGTGGGATCCTAGCCATGCAGTATAGTTATTTTGTAGCAACAAAGCACTCAAACTCAGCTACAGCCACCATACTCCAATACCTAGCCCCCTTTATAATAGTAGTAATAACCGCAATAAAAGATAAAAAAATGCCTAGCAAGGAAATAGTCTTACCCCTATCATTGGGAATGCTAGGAATATTTCTCTTTATAACCCATGGGAAAATCAACCAAATAGTAATCAATGAATCAGCCCTATTTTTCGGAATCTTGGCAGCCATAGGCCTAGTAATCTATAACCTAGCCCCAGCAAAACTCCAAGAAGACTACCCCATATACCAAATCCTAGGATGGGGAATGCTAATCCCTGGAATCAGCTTTGCAATAGTGGTAAACCCATTAAAAGTAGAAATAAGCTATAAGCTAATAACCATTTTGGGTATCTCCTATGTAGCTATATTTGGTACCCTTATATCTTTCTTTACATATCTAATAGGGGTAAAGCTCATAGGACCACAAAAATCAAGCATTATAGCCCTAGCAGAACCAGTGGCAGCAGCCCTAATAGGAGCAATATTTTTAAAGGAAAAATTCAAGGTATACGACTATATGGGCATCGCTCTAGTCATATTCGGCATATTTTTACTAACAAATTCAGACAAGAAAAAACAAAGAAAAGAATCCACAATTAACAATAGTTTAACAATAGAGGAACAATAGTTTAACAATAGTAAAAACCTAAGACTGTGTTTTGTAGGGGCGACCTGTGGTCGCCTATGACCCCGCAGCTAGTCCCCATGTGTTCCCTAGCCAAACAATTGTAGGGGCGACCTCTGGTCGCCCGCAACCCCAAACTCCAACCCAGATCAACTGTAGGGGTGGACGACTCTGTCCACCCGCTGACCCCAAACTCCAACCCTAATGTCATCTCGACCCTTGTAGGGGCTGGTTTCCATGCCAGCCCGCTAGAGATCTCCGCTTCTAAGACCCAAAAGTTATGGCCCCAATAACAATCGCTTGTCTATCGCTAGACCATTGCTAGTCTACCGCTAGACTATCCTTCTCCCCTCGTTCTCCCCCAATTCGACTTTTCCCTTATCCACTCTCCGTCCCTTATACTAAAACCACCTAGGAATAAAACTCAAGGCCGGCCTCCCAGGAGGAAAAATGTATAAGGAATTCAACCAAATATTGGAATCAGCAAGACAAGGAAACCCATCATCAAAGGAAGATCTACTAACCAGACTCAAACCCCTAATCATACACTCAATAAAAAGATACTATTATAGGAAGGAAGAATTTGAAGACCTAGTCCAGGAAGGCTATCTAGTAATCCTAGACTGCCTAGAATCCTATGATGAAGATAAGGGAGTCAAGTTTCTGGGCTATGCAAAACTATCCCTGAAATACCATTACCTAAACAAACACAAGGAAAAAATCCACCTATCCCTAAACACAATCTTAGGAGATACAGAAGAAGAATGGATAGACCTGCTGGAATCAGAAGAAGATAATCAAGAGGATATAATCCTAAAAAAAGAGCAAACAAGTGAAATAATCAATGCCATCTACCAGCTACCCCACAAGCAAAGAGAAACAATCCTGGCTTACTATGTAGGTAGGAAGTCAATCCAAGAGATAGCAGAAGACCAGGGAGTCTCCTACAGAACAGTAGTAAACACCAAAACCAACGCAATAAAGAAACTGAGAACAATAGTCCAAACAATAGACAAACAATAGACTAGCAATTGACAAACAATTGTAGGGGCTACCTTAGGTGGCCCGTGACCCGGGTATGTCAACTCGCTGACCCCAAAGTCTTCTCCAACTGCAAGGATCCAGGACACAGTGGGAACCTCCCCCAGTATCCTTCCCACTTTCACCCAGTCATCTCGACGGTCGTGGAGAGAACCCCATTTTTAACAATTGTAGTGGCGGACGCCCCTGTCCGCAGACCCCAAAGCCAGACCCCAACAACAATCGCTAGACAACTGCTAGACCACCGCTAGACAACTGCTAGACAATTGTTCATATGCCCCAACAACAATCGCTAGACAACTGCTAGACCATTGCTAGTCAATTGCTAGACTATTGTTTAAAACCTATTCACTATATCTATAAACTATGGTAAAATATCATAGGTAAATAACAGTAGCCAAACAATCGTAAAGGACTAAAATATAAAGGTCAAGTTGTAGGGGCGACCTGTGGTCGCCCGCGACCCCAAAGCTCCGACCCCAATAACAATTGTTTGACTATTGCTAGGCCATTGCTTGACAATCGATTGACTATAGTTCTAAGAGAGGTAACCAATGAAAAACAACCCAAACAAAAACAAATCTCCAATTTCATCAACCATAAAAACAAACGCAGCCAGGTCTGCCATATTTATAATGATATTTTCCCTAGGGAGCAAATTCCTAGGATTCGCCCGTGAAAGCCTTATGGCCTACAAATTTGGATCAGGCATGGAAAAAGACGCCTTTGTCATTGCCATGACAGCCACCTCCATAATCACAGGCCTTATTAGCGACGCCATCTCCACCACCTTCATCCCAGTCCTATCAGAAATCGAAGCAAAAGAAGGCAAAAAAGGCAAGCTAAACCACACCAACAACATGCTCAACATCATAGGACTCCTAGGCCTTATCCTAGTAATCCTAGCCTATAGCCTAGCACCAATCCTAGTGAGACTACTGGCAAAAGACTTCCAAGGAGATCTCTATCTCCTTACAGTAAGCTTGACCAAGATCGGGGCACCCATGATATTTTTCAGTGGAATCATAGGCACAGTCACTGCCTTTTTACATAGCGAGCAAAGACACCTATCCACCGCAGCCAATGGCTTCCCCTTCAACCTAGTATATATAGCCTTCCTAGTCTTTCTAGCAGGGAAATTCAAAATCCAGGGCCTTATGATAGCAGCAGTCCTAGCAGTAGTATCAAAACTACTTATACAAGTACCAGATGCCAGAGCAGGAGGCTTCAAATACCAATTCAAATTCAACCTAAGGGACAAATATATAAAACAGGCCTTCTACCTAAGCCTGCCAGTATTCATAGGAGTAGCAATCAACGACCTAAACGCCATAGTAGACAAGACCCTAGCCTCATCCTTGGCAGAAGGGTCCATATCAAGCCTAGACTACGCCCTAAGGCTAAACAACCTTATACTTCATGTATTCATAGCGGCAATCACCACAGTAGTCTTTCCTATCCTATCCAAGGAATCCAGCCAAGGAAACAAGAAAGGTATGAAGTCCATCATCAACTATGGTATAGAACTTATCCTCCTTATAACCATACCAGCCACAGTAGGCCTAGTAGTCCTAGCAAGACCCATAGTAGAGGTAGCCTTCCAAAGAGGAAGGTTCGATGTAGCAGCAACCATCATGACATCACAAGCCCTGAAGTACTATTCATTATCCCTAGTCCTTATGGCCTTTAGACCCCTACTAACCAGGATCTACTACTCCCTACAGGACAGCAAGACACCCATGATAAACTCAGCCATCACCGTAGGGACAAACATAGTCTTCAACCTAATCCTTATAGGACCCATGGGCCACGGAGGCCTAGCCCTAGCAACCTCCATCTCCATGACAGCATCAACCATATGGATGTA
>CAZFIO010000042.1:0-14083 GCA_964519585.1 uncultured Tissierellaceae bacterium | reverse complement strand
AGTCAAGCAATAGTCAAGCAATAGTCAAGCAATAGTCAAGCAATAGTCAAGCAATTGTAAAGACCTGGAAGGCTAAATTGAAAGCATAAAGAAAAGGAAATTGTACACAGTGTCTTAGGCCCTAACAACTATTCACTGTTTACTATTAACTATTCACTGTCTTCTTCTCCCCTGCATCTAGTACCGTTGCTATTACTACTGAGCCTACCACATTTACTGCAGTTAGACCTATATCTATTATTCTGAAAATTCCTCCTAGAAGTCCTACAAATTCTATAGGAAAGCCTAGGGTTGATAAAAATACAGTGGTAGCAACAAAGATACCTCCTGGGATTCCAGGGGCTCCTAGGGTCATAAGGAGACCAGTGAAAATTGCCATTCCCATTTGATAGAGGGACATGTCAAATCCCATTATCTGCGCAACAAAGGCAGTTACCACCCCATACCAAACTCCATTACCATTCATATTCATTGTGGCACCTATGGGTATAGTAAGTCCTACTATATCTTCTTTTAATTTAAGTTTATTCTTACATATTTCCATGGAAACTGGTAGGGTGGCTGCAGAAGAGCAGGTAGCCATACTTGTTGTCCATATGGGTGCTATCTCCTTAAGAAAGATAAAAGGATTTTTCCTTGTTGAGAAATAATATAGGCCTCCGTATATAAGAAAGGCATGAAGGGCAAGGCCTAAGTACATGCTTATAATAAATTTACCCAAGGGGCCAAAAACACTGGACCCATAAAGACCAGTTGTATTTGCCATAAGGGCAAAGACCCCATAGGGGGTAAACTCCATTACAATCTTTAAAATTGACATTAAGAATCTGGAAAAGAGGCCTAGTGAATCTAGGATCCTTTCCCTATCATTATTAGATAAAAGTATAATAGCAACACCAGATATAAGGGCAAAGGTGATTATTTGTAGCATATTTCCCTGGGAGAATGACTCCATAATATTTACAGGGAAAAATCCTAGTATAGTTTCACTAAGACTTGGTGTATTTGTTTGGACTAGATCCCCCAAGCCCTCCATTAGGAAACCTAGACCAGGCTTTACTAGAAGTCCTAGGGTCAATCCAATGGCACCCGCTATAAAGGTTGTAGCCATAAACATAGCAGTCATTTTTAGTCCCACCTTACCCAGACGTTTCACATCACCCATGCTGGCAACAGCCAAGACAACATTAGTAAAGATAAGGGGAACCACATTCATCCTAAGTAGGCGGAGAAATATATCACCCACAAGGGAGATGCTTACAATTTTTGGACCAATAATTATTCCAGTAATTGCTCCTAGAACCATACCTATAAGTATTTTATCGCCTAAGCTCAGTTTTCCTTTTCTCATATAAGAACCCCCTTGAGGACAAAAAATCAAAATATGATATAATAAAGCTATCAAATAAATATTTGCATATTTTTATAAGATTGTCAATGATAATGAATGAAGAATAAAGATATGAAAGGGAGAGATGGATGAAGGTTATAGTGTTTTTAGCAGAAGGCTTTGAGGAAGTAGAAGCCTTAACTGTGGTGGACTACCTAAGAAGGATGGATATCCAGGTAGATATGGTATCCATAAGTGGGGAAATTCAAGTAAAAGGAGCACACAAGATCCAGGTTAAAGCTGATAAAATTTTTTCTCAGTTGGAAGATTTGGAAAGCTATGACGGTTTAGTGATACCTGGTGGACTTCCAGGTGCAACAAACTTAAGAGACCATGAAGATCTAATAGAAACGGTCAAATCCCTTAATCATAAGGGAAAGCTGATAGCAGCCATATGTGCAGGCCCCATAGTACTTGATAAGGCGGGAGTTTTAAGTGGGAGAAATGTAACCTGCTACCCAGGTATTGAAGATCAGCTAGAAGGAATCAATTATAAGGTTGAGCCAGTTGTTACAGACGGAAATATAATAACAGCAAGAGGACCCTACTATGCAGTACATTTTGCAATAGAAATAGTAAAATACTTGTTGGGCGAGGAAAGTGCAGAAGAATTGAAGGGGAATATACTCCTAAATGAAGGATTACAAGTATAAAAACAATCAAGGCTAGGGATTACCCCTAGCCTTGATATTTTTAGTTTAACAAACTTAAGGCAGCCAAGGTCATGGTCCTTGTGCATAGTTTTATATACCTTTCATCAGCAAGGAAGCCAGAACTATGAAGGGGGGCGAAGTCCCCTGTACCTACCATATAGTAAAGGCTGGGGAAGAGCTGGGACATGTGGCCAAAATCATCAGCGGTTAAGAGAGGGTCATGCTGAAGAATATATTTGTTTAAATCCTTTACTTTAAAGTCTGGGTTTATATCTTCAAGCAAATCAGGGTAGGACTTATAAAAGGCATTCTCAACTATGGTTACTAGGTCAGGGTCATTGATTATAGAGGGATATCCTATATTAATCTTAACCTCTGCCCTTCCAGCAAAAAGTCTAGTCAAGTCCATAGAAATACTCCTTATTTTATCATGAAGGATAGACCTAGCTTTTTGACTGGTTGACCTAATTATGCCACTAAGCTCAACATAGTCAGCTACTATATTATTGGACCTACCTCCTTGGATTTTTCCTATAGAAAAACTAGCAACATCTTTAGGAGCTAGGTATTTTGAAGCTATGGAGTTTAAGGCAACAATTATATGGCCAGCTATATTGATTGCATCTATTCCATCTTGTGGTTTTGAGGTATGGGCAGATCTCCCGAAGATCTTTATGTTAAAGCCGTCAGAAAAGGCAGTTATATTTCCTTTGGAAAGGAGAATTTTACCTTGCTCAATAGGCATAATATGAAGACCTAGGGCAAGATCAATGCCTCTATTCTCCAAGTTAGCTGCTTTTATCATTTTTTTGCAGCCGCCACCCCTTTCTTCACCAGGTTGAAACATAAACATTACCCTTCCATTAAAGGAATCCTTTAAATCAGATAGAATTCTGGCAACCCCTAAAAGATTAGATATATGAATATCATGGCCACAGGCATGCATTATACCAAGGTTTTTAGACTTGAACTTGAGATCTACTCCCTCTTCTATAGGCAGGGCATCCATATCAGCCCGAAGCAAGATTGTTTTACCTTCCTTATGGCCTTCAAGAGTTGCCAAAACCCCAGTTCCTGCAAGATTCTTTTCAATACTAAGTCCTAAACTTTCCAACTCAGAAATTACCAAGTTACTGGTACTATATTCTTGAAAGGATAGCTCAGGATTTTCATGAATCTTCCTCCTTATATTAATGGTATGGTCCTCATACTTATTTGATAAAGATATAATTTTCTTTAACATTTTTATAACATGTCTCCTTATATTAAATTTATCCTTAATCTATCTAATACCCAAGTATGATAAATCTTATCCATATATAAAACTCCTCAAAAGCTAACAAAAATCAAGCAAGAATGGTATTATATATTTAAGAAAAAATCATTTTTCTTTTAGCTGTAACCTTTTTCATTTTCAAACGAATAATATATGAAGGACATGGAGGACCTCCAATGAAAGAAGACAAAACTCTCTATAAGGAATTTCTTTTGGGGAATATATTTGCCTTTGAAGACCTAGTTATCAGGCATAAGGATAGTCTTATATACTTTATCTCACGCTATACGGGAGGAGATATTTATGCTGCTGAAGACCTAGCCCAGGATGTATTCGCCTATATTTATGTTTACAAGGAAAAATATAATCTAAAGAATTCTTTCAAGACCTTTATTTTTACATTAGGAAGGAATAAGGCTATAGATTATGTAAGGAAACAATCTAGACTTACCATGATGGACTTTGGAGAAGACAAGGGTCGCTTGATTTCTGACCAAGAGTCCTTGGAAGACAAGATAGTCAGGGATGAGGAAAAGGACTTACTTCTACAAAGTATGAAACTGCTTAATCCTGACTACCGAAGGGCTATCTACCTGGCTGATTTTGAAGAGCTTTCATACCAAGAAATCGGAGAGATACTTGGGAAAAATCAAAACCAGGTGAAGGTTCTTATTCATCGGGCAAGAAGTAGATTAAAGGATCTAGTAAGGAAAGGAGCTGGTGACAATGAAGACTGATAGGGAATTTTTAAATGCTATATATGAAAAAGCAAAAATCCTAGAAGAAAAGAAGATAAATACAAGAAAAAAACGGAATAGCTTCCTACAACTATCATCTATAGCTGCCCTCCTGATACTTATTCCACTAGTTTCCTTTAAGGATCAGATCTTAAAACCTGGGCCTGGAAAAGTCAATGAGATTGAACCCCATGAGATAAGAATGTTTATCATGGACCATGAAGAGTACTTCTCACAAGCTGACTATATAGCCATTGGGGAGGAAGTAGGTATAGAAGCAGGTAAAGTAAATATAGAAATTCAAAGAAGCTTTTTAGGGGATATAAATGGTCTGATTGAATTAGACCAGCAAGAGGGGTTTGGGAGTAAAAGAGTTTTGCTATTTTTAAAAGGAGATGGGAAGACCTATTCTTTGTTGAATGAGGATTCCTATTTTATTGAAATTGGAGAGGATGTCTTTCAAGATAGGCTTGGAAATTCATTAAATATCCAAGATATAGAAGACAAGTTTAGGAGGAGTTTTTAAAATGAAAAAAGGTATTTTGTTAATGTTAGTTGCTTTAATGCTAGTATCAGTTTTAGCAGGGTGTAGTCCTGGAGACAAGGGCAAGGACCAAGTAAAGAATGTAGATATCAAAGAAGTTCTGGATAAAATAAAGGAAGAAATGGGAGAATATTATTATCCTGAAATGGAAATGGACTTTGAATTTGTTGGAGAAATTTCAGGTATAAAAGAGGAAGACCTAGAAGAATATATAGTAGAATTCCCTCTGATGACCATGAGTATAGATAGGTTTATTGCCATAAAAGCTAAAGAGGGTAAGGGAGATACTATAGAAGAGGGTCTGCTAGAGTACAAGAGACATATGATAGAAGATGAGTTTAAGTATCCTATGAATATACCCAAGGTAGAGGCATCACAAGTAGTTAGGCATGGAGACTACGCTTTTTATTTAGTACTAGGTGCCCATGATGATGGCTTGGAAGATATAGAAAGCAAGGAAGCAAAAGACTTTGCAGAAAAGGAAGTAGCAAAAGTTGTAGAAATAATCGATGGATTCTTTAAATAAGATACTAGTCTGGCCTAGGCCAGACTAGATTGATTTTGGAGGAAGAAATGGTATTTTCCAGTATTTTATTCTTATTTTATTTTTTACCAGCTGTACTATTCCTATATTTTATATCAGCTAGAAAGTATAGGAATCTAGTCCTATTTCTTTCCAGCCTTTTTTTCTATAGCTGGGGAGAGCCCAGGTATATTTGGATAATGATTTTCTCTACTATACTTGACTACTCTTGTGGTAGGTATATTCATAAGAATAGGGAAAGGTCCAATAGGAAGAAAATGAAACTAGGCTTACTAATTTCTATAATAGGTAACCTAGGACTTCTTTCTTTCTTTAAGTACTCTGATTTCCTTATAGGGAATATAAATAGTATATTCAACTTGGACCTAGCTCTTTTAAATATTGCCCTACCAATAGGCATATCCTTTTATACCTTTCAGACCATGTCCTACACCATAGATGTCTATAGGGGGGATACCCAGGTCCAAAATAGTATCATATCATTTGGAACCTATGTAACCCTCTTTCCCCAGTTAATCGCTGGACCCATAGTTAGGTACCAAACTGTAGCTGAAGAAATGGACCATAGGCTAGAGTCCTATGACCTCTTTAGTCAGGGAATAAAAAGGTTTATATTAGGTCTAGGCAAAAAAGTATTACTTGCCAACAATATTGGCCTACTATGGGACAATATTTCAAAAATGAATATGGCATCTCTTCCAGTGCTTACTGGCTGGCTTGGAGTTCTAGCCTTTGGATTTCAGATTTACTTTGATTTCTCAGGTTATTCTGATATGGCCATAGGCCTAGGAAAGATTTTCGGATTTAATTTCCTTGAAAATTTTGACTACCCCTATATGTCCAAATCAATAACAGAGTTTTGGAGACGCTGGCATATTTCACTGGGCACCTGGTTTAAGGAATATGTCTATATACCCCTAGGTGGCAATAGGGGTGGCAGCTTTAAACACTTGAGAAATATACTCTTAGTCTGGATGCTTACAGGTATCTGGCATGGAGCCTCCTGGAACTTTGGCCTATGGGGCCTCTACTTTGGACTTATATTGATTATAGAAAAGTTCTTTCTCCTAAATATATTAGATAAGTGGGCTTCTTTTATAAGAAGGGTCTATACTC
This sequence comes from uncultured Tissierellaceae bacterium, assembly GCA_964519585.1. GTDB lineage: Bacteria > Bacillota > Clostridia > Tissierellales > Tissierellaceae > CAZFIO01. The sequence continues at coordinate 7,823 of CAZFIO010000042.1, read as the reverse complement.
TTTTTCTAGTAGCAATCTCTTGGGTTATATTTGCCTTTGATTCCCTGGAAGATGGGCTTAACTATATAAGAATATTATTTAGGCTGGATGGAAGAAGTTTTTATGATGGAACTACCATCTACCTTTTTTATACAAATATAGTCCTAATAGTAATACTGGCTCTAGGATCTACAGACCTACCAAAAAAGGTCTGGGGGAAATTATATGGTAATCAGAAAAACAAGGAAACCCTATTATTTAGCCTGGAGAATCTTTTTTTAGTCTTTATTCTCTTTATAGCCATGGCCTATTTAGTTGACCAGTCCTACAACCCATTTTTATACTTTAGATTTTAGGTGATAATATGAAAGAAAAAATACGAACAATTTGCTTTACACTGATTTTATTTTCCATTTCTATTGGAAATTTGTTTACACCCATAAAACATTTTTCCAATAAAGAAAATCGTTACCTCCAGGATCTACCTAAGTTTTCCTATAAGTCTCTAATATCAAACAAATTTGCTAAGGACTTTGAGACCTACACTACGGACCAATTTATGGCCAGGGATTTTTGGATTGGGATGAAAACCATGTCTGATTTATCCATTCTAAAGAAGGATAATGGAAGGGTTTATTTTGGAAAAGACTTCTACCTAATAGACAAAGATGAGCCAATAGATGAAAAACAGTTGGAAAAGAATATGGCCTATATATCTTCCTTTATAAATAATATAAATAGGGAGAAAAATATAGCTATAAACATCCTGCTTATACCTAGTAAATCGCAGGTAATGGGGGGAAAACTGCCTAGCTATGCTCCGGTGGTAAATGAGGTAGAATTGGTGGAAGAACTTAAAGTTAAACTTAATCTTAAACTTAAACCCAATCTTAAAGTTTTAGATTTAATATCTACATTAACTAATAAGAACCATGAATATATATATTATAGGACAGACCACCACTGGACCAGCCTGGGGGCCTTTTATGGATACGAGGCTTATTTAAAGGAAAAGGGCCTAAAACCCTTAAGTAAAGAAGACTTTACCATTAGACAAGTTACTGATAAGTTTTTAGGGACCTCTTACAGAAAGGCCAATCTCTACTTTGGTCAAGCTGATAAAATCCATAATTATAGGCCTAAGATTAAGTTGGACTACAGTCTCCTAATCAATGGCCAGGTGGAAGCTAATGATATCTATGATGAATCATATTTAGATAAGACAGATAAGTATTCCTACTTCTTTGGGGGAGATAAGGCCCTGATAGAGATTACTACTTCAGTAAAAAATGGGAAGACTATAGCAATATTTAAGGATAGCTTGGCCAATAGCTTCCTACCGTTTTTAATGAATCATTATGAAAATATACTTGTGATAGATACCAGGTACCTTAATATAAGTATGACAAATTTAATTAATGAAAGGGATATAGATGAGATCCTTTTCTTATACAATATACAAAACTTGGCCCAGGAAAAGTCCTTTATCTGGTTCAACAAATGAAAATCATTTTTCTTTCAATTTTCATCATAAATTTCACAAATCTTCTATGATTTGATATATAATGGTCTTATTACAATACATTAGTCATAGGGGGAGATTTTATATGAACTTTAAAGATAAGAAACTAATAATTATTATAAGCTTAGTTTTGATTTTAGTAATTACCCTGGTGGTTCAAAAATCTAAATCAAAGAAATTTGACAAAATCCTAGATGCTTATGAGCACAACTCCATTAACACCTATAATTACCTAATGTCTAAAACAAATTATAAACCAGCTATTGATAGGATAGAAAAAATTTATGAAGCAGAAACCATAGACGATAAGATGCTTATATCTATCTCTGACTCATTTTCAGAAATAACTGACCACCTAATGCAACTAAATGCCCTTAGGGGTTACTCAGAAGATGATGAGATGCTTAAGGAAGTCAAGAACAAGATTAGAGGATTTTCCTATGTATTTTTATATAAGGAACAAGATAAGACCCATGAAACAATTTACAAAATTTATACAGGTTTTGAAAATCTCCTAATGGATATATATCAAAATGGTATAAAGGAAGAAGATAAGGCCAAGGTCCTAGAAATCATGACAAATATAGGACAAATAGATGGAACCATAAAATCTTCTGTTAATAGGAATATAAGTCCAAATGATCTAAAAGAGTTAAGGGGAGAGTTCAAAAGGATTGAACCCCTGTTAGAAAAAATAGAAGGTCTACTTAGTGAATAGTAAAATTTAGAAGCCACTATATTGGCTTCTAAATTTTACTCATCTTAGGTCAATCACAAAGGATGGTGTAAGATGGAAAAATTAATTAAAACAAGAAGGGGAATCACCTTTACAGGCCTAGTGCTAATCTTTCTTATGTTTATAGTTGACTATTTTATTAAGCCAGACTACCATATAAAGTCTCTAATAAAAATATTTGCTTTTTTAATAATACCTATAATATATACAAAAACAAACTGGTACTTAAATTGGAAAGAGTTTTTCACCTTAGCTTCAAAGGGCCAGCTAATAATCTCCTTTATTTTGGGGATTTTTGTCTATGGGATAATAATAGGGGGATTTATTCTTCTTAAAGATTTTATAGATTTAGAGAAAATCCAAAATATTTTGTCTAAAGACTTAAATGTAAATAAGGACAATTTTATATTTGTTGCCCTATATATATCCTTCTTTAACTCCCTCTTGGAGGAGTTTTTCTTTAGGGGGTTCTTATTTTTAGGCCTAAAAAAGCTAGGAAATACTCTAAGAGCCTATATAATCAGTAGCCTGTTTTTCGCCATCTACCATATAGCCATAATAGGGACTTGGTTCAATATAAGCCTCTTTGCCCTAGCAATGTTGGGGCTTTTCATTGGAGGTTTAATCTTCAACGGTCTAAATCATGCAAATGACAATATCTATAATTCATGGCTAGTCCATATGTTTGCAAACTTTGCTATAAACACAGTAGGATTTATCATGTACGGAATAATATAAGGGGTGAGTTTTATAGTAGCTAAGAAGAAAAAGGTAAAAAAGAAAGGACGTTTCAAAGGATTAATAATTCCTTTAATAATAGGGGGATTATTTGGTGCAGTCTTAGGTATTTTTTCAGCAAAATACTTCCCAGATGGGCTTTTATCAGGTGATAGCAGGATAATTGGTTTTGTAAATTTTTATATCTATCTAGTCCTTGCAATTTTAGGCTATCTACTACATATAATTATTCATGAAGTAGGCCATCTAGTTTTTGGCCTACTGACAGGCTACAAGTTTGTATCCTTTAGGGTTGGATCTCTAACCCTTATAAGGGAAGATGGGAAACTAAAGACTAAAAAGTTCAACATTCCAGGAACTGCTGGCCAGTGCCTAATGATGCCACCAGAACTTGTAGATGGTAAGTACCCCTTTGTTATTTACAACTTAGGTGGTGCCCTTTTAAACTTGCTAGTAGCATTTATTTGCCTATATTTAGGTATGAAAATCAAAGGGGAAAGCTTACTTAAGGCCCTACTAGTTTTTCCAAGTTTTGGAGGGATTTTTGCAGGACTTACCAATGCCATTCCCTTTAAAATAGGAGGTATAGCCAATGATGGCCACAATATACTTTCTATGCTGAAGGATAAAGAGGCCAGAAGGGCCTTCCATACCCAACTATGGGTTAATGGCCTTCAAAGCCAGGGGAAAAGAATCAAGGATATGGATACGGAGATTTTTTACTTAAGGGAGAATGCAGATTTAACCAGTCCATTAAATACAGCCATGGTCCTAATGAGGCATAATTATTACCTGGACAAAGAAGATTTTCAAGGAGCCCAGGAGACCTTGGATTTACTAGTGCCACATATAGACAAGCTAGTATCCTTATATAAATTTGAGGTAAATATAGAAAGAATGTTTTTAGAACTTATAGGAGACAATAGGAAGCATTTTATAGAAGACCTATATGATAAAAACATAGAGAAGTATATTAAGGTTGCAAAATTTATGATAGGAAAAAAAAGATTTCTCATGGCCTATGAAGGCTTCTATAATGAGGATATAGAAAAGGCTAGAGAATACCATGATGAATTAAAAGACCTATACCACCATTACCCCATAAAGGGCGAAGCAGATATGGAATTAATGCTGGGGGAATATGTGAAGGAGAAACTGGGAAGGCAGTAGGAATATGAACAGTAATTTAATCAGTCGTAAAAATATTAGATTAAAAGATTATGATTATACTAAAGCAGGCTATTATTTTGTTACAATATGTACCAAGGACAGGAAAAAGATTTTAGCAAATATTGTAGGGGGCGGTTTCCATGCCGCCCCGCTTATAGATTTATATCCTATAGGTAAAGAAATCATAAAATCTATAGAATTTATTGAGAAACAAAATAAAAATATATACGTTGATAAATATACTATAATGCCAAATCATATGCATATGATTGTTGTAATTGATAATGCAGAGCCGGGCGGGCATGGAAACCCGCCCCTACACAAGATTGTTGGAACAATGAAGTCCTTTGTTAATAGAAGATATAATGAAATACATAATACAAACAACTTAATTCTTTGGCAAAGAGGTTATTTCGAACGAATTATAAGAAATGAAGAAGAATATATGAAAACATGGGAATACATAGATACTAACCATTACAAATGGGAAAATGACAAGTATTATTTATAACTGGAGAGATAATCTCCTTTTTTTTATAAAAAATAATGAACCTTTATTGGTATTCAATACTCTTATATATGAAAGCAGGTGAGAAGGTGGATTTGAAGCTACTTGTAAAACAAACAAAAAAGGGAAATAAGGAATCCCTAATAAAATTAATAATGGATCAAAAAGATGACTACTATAAATTAGCCTATATCTATATGAAAAGTGAGGCAGACTCCATGGATGCCCTCCAGGATATGATAGTTATAGTCTATGAAAAAATAGGAAACTTGAAAAAAGAAGAGTCTTTTTACTCTTGGTCAAAAACCATTCTGGTAAATGAATGTAAAAGGAAACTTAGGGAAAGGAAGAAGATAGTTTCTCTGGATCAGGTGGAGGAGGAAGCCTATGAAGAAAACTACTCTTTATCTGAGGACAGGGCCCTTCTAAATAAGTATTTGTCTAAATTAAGTGACAAACATGAGGAAGTCATAAGACTTCACTACCTTCTGGACCTAGACTATGAAAGCATATCCCAAATGCTGAATATACCCCTAGGCACAGTAAAGTCAAGGCTAAGCATAGGTATGGGTATTTTAAGAGATATGATGAGAGGTGAAATCGATGAAGGATATTGAAAGATTATTAGATAAGGAAAAGGAAAATTTAAATATGATTAAGGTTCCTGGAAACTTTGAGGATAAACTTAAAAGTTCCCTAGACCAAGCAAAACCCAAAAGAAAAAGAAGGCTTAGTCTAAGGGTAGCCTCCCTAATGATAGCAGTCCTAATCCTAGGCTACAATGCGGACACTCTAGCTCAATACGGCCGAAAACTTATAGGCTATGAAAGTGTAATGAATGGCACCATAAAAGAATTAAATGATCTGGGCAAGGGACAAATAATTGACAAGTCTCACGAATTTAAAACTGGTGACAAAATAAATGTAGATGCAATTATGCTGGATGACAACAATATGGTATTCTTCTACTCCCTCTATTCCCCTTCAGGCAATGTAGAGTATTTATACAATGACCTGCATATGGAATTGCAGGGCTGGGGGAAAAGAACCTTTCTTTTTGGTGGAAGTGGACAATGGACTGAGGATGGCAAACACATGAATTGGGTAATGTCAACCAGGCAAACCCCAAAATGGTTTGAAAACAAATTAAATTTAAATGCTACCCTTTACAGTAGAGACAGGGAAATACTAGAAGTAGCAAATATTCCAATTAAAATAGATAGAAAATTAGCAGTAGGAAAAAGCATAAGGATGAATATAAAGCAAAGTATAAAGTTTGAAGATAGAAACCTTAGTGTAGATTCCCTAGTAGCATCCCCCCTATCTACAGTGGTAAAAGGAAAAGTCCAAGGCATAGTAGGCCTGGCCCTTGATAGCATATTTGAAAATAGGATAATGCCCTATGATATTGATTTAGTTCTATTGGCTAATGGAAGGGAAGTTCTGAGCCAGAGTTCAAGCATATCAACAGATATGAAGGGTACAAGATTTGAAATAGAATATGAAGCCCTACCTAAGAATATCAAATCATTAGAAGTAAAACTTAGATCTTTAAACGGAGACTTTGATGCAAAAACTCAAGTGGTCCTAGAAAAGGGTAAGGAAAAAACTATATCCATAAGAGGAAATGATATAGTAATCAAGAATGTTTATGAAGAAGATGGTAAAACCTTCATAGATATTACTACGGAAGAATCAGTAGGTTTGGGAAAAGTATACCTATATATGGACGGAAAAAGGATTGAAGTAGAAAAAGGAGTTTTGGGAGGAGACTATGACAAGATAGTAGAGGGTGACAAGGTAAGGATAGAATATACAAGGACCTTTTGCTTTAAGGGCACAGGCCAGGAACTAGAACTAGAAATCGGGAGAATAAGATACAAGAAGACCTACGAGAAAACCATCTACCAACACCAGCTAGAATGAACAAAGGGGAGGGAAATTTTGTTCGTTTTGCCTCCCCTGGAAGATTCAGCTGGGTCTTTAATTAAAAACAAAAGCCTTCATAAGAAAATATTTTCAAGAATTTGCAATTCTAACATGGAAATCCCATAGTTTTAGTGTATAATAGTTAAGTGAATGTAAATTTGATTTACCATCAACCTGGTATTTTGAAAATATGTAAAATATGGAGGACATAGGATGAAATTATTTGGGAGAAATATAGGTCGTAAATATATACTAGGGGCTATGGTTTTTATTTTAGCCTTAGGACTAGTTGGATGTAGTAGTGGTGGCAAGGAAGTAGTTGGAAAAGTAAATAATGAGGTTATAACCAAAGATGAGCTTTACGATATACTAGTTGGACAAAATGGTGCTCAAATGGTTGATGCCCTGATTGCAGAAAAACTTGTAGCCCTAGAATCAAAGAAACAAAAGATTGAAGTAAAAGATGAAGATATTCAGGCTGAACTAGACTCTATGATAGAAGAAGTTGGGGGAGAGGCTATGTTTACCCAGTGGTTGACCTACAACGGCATGACCAAGGAAGAAGCCAAGGAAAATATCAAAACAAACCTAACTATCAAATATCTTGTAAAGGATAAGATATCAATAAGTGATGATGACATCAAGGAATATTTTGATGAAAACAAGGCAAAGTTTGGCCAGGAAGAGGAATTAAAGGCAAGTCATATCCTAGTAAAGGAACTTGACCTGGCAGAGGAAATCCACGAGAAACTAAAAAATGGAGAAGATTTTGAAGAACTAGCCAAGGAACACTCTGTAGATGGGTCAGCCCAATTTGGTGGAGACCTAGGATTTTTCCCAAGGGGAGAAATGGTGAAACCATTTGAAGAGGCAGCTTTTGCTCTTGACATGGGTGAAATCAGTGAAATAGTAGAATCAGAATTTGGCTACCATATAATCAAGGCTTATGAAAAGAAGGAAGCCAAGGAAGCAAATCTTGAAGAAAACAGGGATAAAATTTTAAAGATTCTTGAAGACCAAGAAGTAGGAAATGCCTACAAGGAATGGTACCAAGAAGTAATCCAAGACTATACAATAGTAAATAACCTAAAGAAATAGATGGGGAAGGGGTCAGTGAAAACTGGCTCCTTTAATTATTGTGTCAGGATTGAATCTTGAATAAGATTGCTGCTGGTCTGTTGATGAACATCAGGAGAATAAAGCGCAACAACAATCTAAGATATCCGCCATAAGCAAGATTA
>CAZFIO010000041.1:0-14180 GCA_964519585.1 uncultured Tissierellaceae bacterium | reverse complement strand
TAATTCATTGAATATATGGTCCATTGCCTCTAGTTCTGAATAAGATAAGGTTCCAATAGCCATTTGAACTACTGATCTTTTTCTTGCCTCATTTTCAATTTCTTCACTTTTTGATCTTAATATTTCCATTCCTACAATTGTGGCACTGTATTCCGCAAAAATTAAATCTCCACTTTTAAATTCCTTACCAAATCTTGCCAGTACCAGGGTACCTAGCCTCTTCCCCCCACTTATGATTGGTATTACTGTTGCGATTTTACCAGGATGGCCACATACTATTTGTTCATCAAAAACACATTCAGTAAATTCTTTTATATTCTCATCAGTTTCTGTAGTATTTAAAAGTGTATCATTATATTTCTTAGGAAACCTTCTAGTTTTTTCTACCTCAGTTTTTATAATATCACATTCAAAACCCTCTGAAATTTTATATCCTAGAACTCTGCCCTTCATACTCGCTATATAAACATTAGCCTCTAAAATATCACTTAAAATTTTGCTCAATTCTGGAAAGGAAACTGGATCTGACCCATAGCTTTGCAGAGTTTTATTTAGACGCCTGGTTTTACTTAAAAGACTTTCCACTATAATCTCTCCTTCTTAGTTTGTAAATTACTGTATATATTGTTTCTTTCATTATTTCCCTTGTCTTCTTAATATAGGATACTATAAATTGGATTAATTGTATAGATAGATAATTATTATTGTTTTTTGATGGAATATTTACAATCTTTGTTACTACAATTAATAGTTACTCCGCTTTTATTACTTTTTATATACATAAATGAATTACAAACAGGACATTTCTCATCAACTGGTTCATTCCAAGATACAAAATCACAATCAGGATAGTTGCTGCAGCCATAAAAAGTTCTACCCCTTTTAGATTTCTTTTTTACAATTTCACCCTGACATTTTGGGCACTTTACATTGATTTTATCAACTATAGGTTTTGTATTCTTACATTCTGGATAGCCAGGGCAGGCCAAGAATTTGCCAAACCTTCCACTTTTAACAACCATATTTCTGCCACATTTTTCGCAAACTATATCTGTAACCTCATCTTTAATTTCAATTTTATCAATCTCTTCTTCTGCTTTTTCTAGCACCTGGCTAAAACTAGCATAAAATTCTTCGATTACAAGCTTCCATTCTGTTTTCCCTTCTGCAATGTCATCTAGTTTATTCTCTAAATCTGCAGTAAACTTTTCATTAACTATTTCTTTAAAGTGCTCAGTCAATAAATCATTCACTAAAATACCTAATTCTGTTGGGAAAAATGCCTTATTGTTTAAAGTAACATAATCCCTAGATAAAATAGTACCAATTGTAGGAGAATATGTGCTGGGTCTTCCTATGCCCAGTTCCTCTAGAGTTTTAATTAGGGAAGCTTCAGTGTATCTTGAAGGTCCCTGAGTAAAGTGCTGATTTGACATTATATCGGTTACTTTCAAATTTTCATCAAGATGGACTTCTGGTATAATTGTGTCCTTACTGTCATCGTCAAGTATATTATAGACCTTTAGAAATCCCTCAAATATTAGGACAGAGCCATTGCTTCTAAAAAGATAGTCCTTACACCTTATATTTATAGATTGGGTTTTGTATTGTGCAGGAGTCATTTGGGATGCAAAAAACCTATCCCAAATTAGTTTATATAATCTAAATTGATCCTTTGTTAAGACTCCTTCCAAAACAGAAGGTTCTCTAAATTTAAGTGTAGGCCTAATACATTCATGAGCATCTTGGGAATCTTTTTTATTTTTTTTGTCATAGGAAGCACCACCATTTGAAAAGTCTTTACCAAACTTTTCTACTATATAATTGCCAGCTTCATTTCTAGCATCATTAGAGATTCTGGTTGAGTCTGTCCTCATATAGGTAATTATTCCAATACTACCTTCCTTACCTATTTCAACACCCTCGTATAATTGTTGAGCTATGCTCATGGTTTTTTTTGTGCTAAAACCCAATCTCTTAGACGCATCCTGTTGTAAGGTGCTAGTGGTATATGGAGGAAATGGGTTTCTTTTTCTTTGGCCCTTTTTTACATCCTCAACATAAAACTTATCCTTGTCTAGCTCTGATAGAATCTTGTCAGTATCGTTTTTATTTTTTAGCTCTATTTTTTTTTCTTTATCTTTATGGTACTTGCTAATTAGGTTTCCTTTAAATTCCATAGACTCTTTCTTAAACATTGCTTGAATGCTCCAGTATTCCTCTGGAATAAATTCATTTATTTCTTTTTCCCTGTCACAAATCAACTTAGTTGCTACAGATTGAACCCTTCCAGCACTTAGGCCCCTACGAATTTTTTTCCACAGCAAGGGACTTATTTGGTAACCTACAAGCCTATCAAGAACCCTTCTTGCCTGCTGGGCATCCACTAAATTCTGGTCAACTTGCCTAGGTTTTTTAATTGCCTTTTTTATTGAATCACTAGTTATTTCATTAAATTCTACTCTAACCTTATCTTTAGAATCTAAATTTAAAAGATAGGACAAGTGCCATGATATGGCCTCACCCTCCCTGTCAGGGTCAGTTGCCAAAAAAACTTTATCAACTTTTTTTGCTTCCCTTTTTAATTCATTAATAATAGGAGCCTTACCACGAATATTTATATACCTTGGTTCTAAATTATTTTCTATATCAATACCTAAAGTGCTTTTTGGTAAATCTCTAACATGCCCCACAGATGCAAGAACCTTATAATTCCTGCCTAACATTTTACTAATTGATTTAGCTTTAGCGGGTGATTCAACTATTACTAAATTCTTTGCCATACATATTACCTCCATTTGCCAGCTAATTAATCACAAAAATCTGATTGCCTATTTCATTTATAATCCCTTTAATTTCTAATATTGTTAAAGTGCTTGCAACATTTGAAATTGGCATCCCAATTTTATATGCTATCATATCACAATGTATTGGTCCATTTTTTATTACATTTACAATAGAAATCTCAGTACTACTTAATTGGGTAAAATCTATATCTTGCATTTTATTTTCAATATTTAGCTCTTTTAATTCATTTATTTCATTTAAAATATCATCTATTTCTAGTAAGGGTATAGCCCCATCCTTAATTAACTTATTTGTTCCACCACTATATATACTGTTAATATTACCAGGTAGTGAGAATACACTCTTACCTTGATCAAGTGCGTGGTGGGCAGTAATCAAGGACCCTGACTTTTCCTTTGCCTCTATAACTATAACACCTAATGATAAACCAGAAATAATTCTATTTCTTTGTGGAAAATTAAAAGCTAGTGGCATAGTGCCTAAAGGAAATTCTGTTAGGATTGCTCCATGATTTACAATTTGCTCATAGAGGAAGGAATTTCTCCTAGGATAAATCTCATCTAAACCATTACCCAAAATTGCAATTGTTCGTCCTCCATTATCAATCGCTGTTTTATGTGCCACTGCATCAATTCCCAAAGCTAAACCACTTACAATTGTAACCCCCATATTTACTAGCTCTTTAGTAAACTTTTCACAGGCCCAACGTCCGTATGGGGTTGATTTTCTTGCGCCTACTATACCTATGGATAGTTTATCTTGATTTTTTATATGGCCCTTTTGATATAATACATAGGGTTGGTCATATATATTTATTAAGCTCAAAGGATAATTTTCATCAAGTATGGTAATTACTCTAATACCCTTTTCCTCTAATCCCTTTATGGTATTTTTAATAGATAATATATCCCTATTTTCTAATATTTTTAACAAGAAGTTTTTCTTTATACTAGTTATACCCATTAGGGTCTTGCTGCTAGTATTTAAAATTTCCTTTAAATCAGGGAAGACTTCCATTAATATTCCTATAGACCTATTATTTATACCCAAGCTGTTTAACCATATTAAAATATCTCTTCTACTAATCTCCTCCATAGGATTTACCCCCAGTATTTCTTATTTAAGTTCCTATACCTTATAGCTTCTAAAAGATGAATATCAGCTATATCCTCCTTGTGATCTAAATCAGCAATGGTTCTTGCAACCTTTAAAATTTTTGTATATGTTCTGGCAGAAAACTTATACTTTTTAAAAGCACTTTCCATTATTTCTTCTGTTGCCTTTGATAATTTACAATATTGTTTTAAATCCTTACTAGTCATTTGGGAATTATTATAAATATCCCTATTGGAAAATCTTTTTAACTGAATACTACGGGCTGTATTTACTCTTTTTCTTATAATATCTGAACTTTCACTGGGTGTATTTATCTTTAACTCATCATACTTCACAGGAGATACTTCTAAATGTATATCTATTCTATCTAAAAGAGGATGACTAATTTTCCCTAAATACCTATCAATATCCCTTTGGGAACAGTGGCACTCATGTAGTGGATCACCAAAATATCCGCATGGACAAGGATTCATACTAGCTATTAACATGAATTTTGCTGGATAGCTTAGACTAGCAGATACTCTTGATATGTTGACTAAACCATCTTCTATTGGTTGTCTTAAAGTTTCTAGTACATTTTTATTAAACTCTGGTAGCTCGTCAAGAAAAAGTACACCATGATGAGATAAAGAAACTTCGCCAGGCTTTGGTATTCTACCACCGCCAATTAGAGATATATTTGATGCAGTATGGTGTGGAGATCTAAAGGGCCGAATCTCTATTAGATCATTTGTAGGCATAAGTCCTGCAATGCTGTATATCTTTGTCACCTCTATTGATTCTTCAAAAGTAAGTTTTGGTAAAATTGTCGGTATCCTTCTAGCAGCCATAGTTTTTCCAGATCCGGGTGGACCTACAATTAGCATATTATGATTTCCAGCGGCCGCTATCTCTAAGGCCCTTTTTAAACTTTCTTGTCCCTTGATTTCAGAAAAATCCATCTCGCTTTCCGGTCTTGCTGAAGATTTATTTAGACCCCTAAAAAAGGGTTCTATATCTATTTCCTTATTTATGTATTTAACTACTTCTTTTAAATCTTTCACAGGTATTATTTCTAAGTCATTAATAACACCACATTCTTCTTTATTTTCATAGGGAATTATGCATCTTTTTATTCCCAGCTCCCTAAGTGAAATAACCATGGGTAAACCTCCATCTATCCTTGTTATCTTCCCATCTAGAGATAATTCACCCAAGAGTATAATGTCATTGTTTTCATGCATTTTTACGATACCACTTGATGAAAGGATTCCTATGGCTATGGCTAGGTCCATTTGCGATCCTTCTTTTCTTAAATTTGCAGGGGCTAGATTTATAGTAATTCTATTTAAGGGAAACTCAAAGCCACTGTTCTTAATAGCTGCACGAACCCTCTCTTTAGATTCTTTAATGGCAACATCAGGTAAACCAACAATATTGAAGGCAGGGAGCCCCCTAGATAAATCCGTTTCAACCTCAACAATATCCCCATTTAACCCCTGTAGAACACATGTCCTTAATTTTGAGTACATAATACCCCATCCCCCATTTAAAATATTTTAATTCCCTGGGTAATAAGCATAAAAAAACATATATTTAGCTTAATTGACAAAATGCATTTTCAATATGATTTATTTTTATACTTTTTGTCAAATAAACTTCAATTATATCAAACCTAACCTGTATATCTTTAAAGCCTTTTTCCTTCATATATATTTGTGAAACCATGATTATTTTATTTTGTTTTCTTTGATTTACAGCTTCATAAGGGTAACCATGATTTAAGCTTGTTCTTGTTTTAACCTCTAAAACAACCAATAAATTATTATATAAGGCTATAATATCAATTTCACCTATTTTTGTCTTATAGTTGGTGTTAAGGATTTTATAGCCATTTGTTGTTAAATACTTAAGGGCAGTTAATTCTCCAAGCTTTCCCTTACTAATATTATTTCCCATGAATAATCACCTAGCAAGAATTTTTTTTAAAAATTTAAGTCTATGAATTGGTAATACTCCCTGTGTCCTTATTCTTTCAATATGGTCTTTGGTTCCATAGCCCTTATGTTTACTTATATTATAACCAGGGTAGTTTTTATCCCAATCCAAACATAAGTTATCCCTAGTAACTTTTGCAACAATTGAAGCAGAAGCAATCCCATGAGAAATACTATCACCCTTAATAATACTTTCCTGTGGAATATCCATATCAATACTTTCAGCATCAATTAATAAAAAATCAGGTATAAGCTTATTGGAGTCCTTATCCAAAATATTTTCTACAGCTAGCTTCATGGCTAGCCTACTTGCTTCTTTAATATTAATTTCATCAATAATAGTTGAATTTACTCGGCCTATTCCTAGGCCTATAGCATTTTCTAAAATCAAATTATAAAGAAATGCCCTTCTTTTTTCGGTAAGTTTTTTTGAATCTTTTACTCCTTCTAATATAAGATCCCTAGGCATAATAATTGCACATGCCAGTACATCTCCCAAAAGACATCCTCTTCCAACCTCATCTATACAGGCAATAAAATTATATCCTTGTTTATAAATTGTATTTTCTATACTATTCATTTATATCACTTTTCACTGGCAATTCTAGTGTATACCTTCCTATGATACCCTTGCGAAACTCATCCAAAATTATATCAGCTGTTTTTGTAAAATCAACTTCTCCACCCTTTATTATACATCCCCTTTTTTTACCTATCTCAATCATAATATCTAGGTGACCCTTAGCTTGCGTACTTATATTATATCTGTTTTCTAGCAAGTTTGGATTTATTTTAACAAGTTTCTCTATAAGTTTTAAAGCAAGGGTTTCAGTATCCAAAATTTCATCCCTAATAGACCCAATATAGGCTAGGTTTAGACCAACATCAGGGTCTTCAAATTTTGGCCATAAAATACCCGGAGTATCTAGTAACTCTAACTCACCTCTGATTTTTATCCATTGGTTCGATTTAGTTATACCAGGTTTATTACCTGTTCTTGTACCCTTCCTACCTGACAGGGTGTTTATAAGTGTCGATTTGCCAACATTGGGAATACCTAGAATCATAGCCCTTATAGGTCTATTAATAACACCCCTCTTTTTATATGTTTTTCTTTTCTCAGATGTTTTATCATGAGCCATTTTTATAAGGTCTGAAATACCACTGCCGGATAAAGAATCCAAAAATACATAATCCAAGCCCTCTTTTTGGAAATAATCACTCCATAGTTTATTTGCATAGTCACTGGCTAAGTCCTTCTTATTTAAAATAATTATTCTTAGCTTATCTTTTAAAATTTCATCTATAATAGGGTTCTGGCTACTATAGGGGATTCTAGCATCAATTAATTCAAAAACAAGGTCTACCATTGACAAATGTTTTTCTATAGATTCTTTAGTTTTTTTCATATGTCCTGGATACCAGTTAATATTCATATTATCACCACCATAAAATAGAACAAAAGCACCTATCGGTGCATTGAAGGTTGCTTTTGTTGAAATCACTGTCAAAAAGTCTTTTTCTTATAAAAAATAGTAGAGTATTTCTATTCCTTATAAAAAAGGGACCTTATCAGTCCCATTTACTAGTATAATCTCTTTTCTTTAACTTTAGCTGCCTTACCTTGTCTGTCCCTTAAATAGTAAAGTTTAGATCTTCTTACCTTACCTCTTCTGGTTACAGCAATTTTTTCAATCCTAGGGGAATGTAATGGAAATGTTCTTTCAACACCTACACCATAAGATAATCTTCTAACTGTAAAAGTTTCCCCAACTCCTCCGCCTTGCTTTTTAATAACTGTACCTTCATATACTTGAATTCTTTCTCTTGCGCCTTCAACAATTCTGTAATGAACTTGAACAGTATCCCCCACATTGAATGGAGTTAAATCATTTCTTAATTGCTCTTCTTCTATCATTTTTATTATATCCACTGTTCAAACCTCCCTTCTCCCTAGATGTTCATACCATTGAGATAGAGGAACATCCGTATTACATACCTTAGGTATTATATCATAATAAAATTCTATATTCAACTAGTAAGTTATTTTAATTTATTAGTTAGATTTTCTTGAGATTTTATTAACTCAATATAGTCTAATTCCTTCTTATCTAAATCATATTCACTAAATAAGTCAGGCCTTCTTATAAGGGTTGCCTTAAGAGATTCCTTTTTTCTCCATTCACTAATCTTTTCATGATCCCCTGATAAAAGAATTTCCGGAACCTTTAAGCCCCTAAAATTGCTTGGTCTGGTATATTGTGGATATTCTAATAGACCCTGGTAGTGGGAATCATCCTTGTAGGATTCTTCAGAACTTAGTACCCCTGGAAGTAGCCTTGTTACTCCATCTATTAGCACCATAGCAGGTATTTCTCCACCAGATAAGACATAATCTCCAATTGAGATTTCTTCATCTATATAGTTTTCTATCACCCTATTATCTATACCTTCATAATGGCCACACAGTAATATTAAATGTTCCTCCTTAGACAAATCATTTAATATTTTTTGACTTAGTTTCCTTCCCCTAGGTGATAGATAAATAACCTTAGAGTTTTCTCCTTTTACCTTATCTATTGAATCGAAAATTGGTTGGGGGGTCATTACCATCCCTGGACCACCACCATAAGGGTAATCATCTACTTTTCTATGTTTATTCTTAGAAAAATCTCTTATATTAGTTGTATTTATGGTTAGGATGTTTTTTTCCACTGCCCTACCAATTATACTCCAGCTATTAATATTGTTAATAAAGTCAGGAAATAGGGTTAAAATATCAATCTTCATTCAATCATTCCCTCTATAGTCCTAACAACAATTCTTTTTTCTGCAATATTAACTTCTTTGATAAATTCTTTTACAGCAGGAATAAAGTATTCCTTATTATTGTTTTTTACTGTGTATACATCATTACTAGAGTATTGTAGTACTTCTGACAAATAACCTAGTTTTTTTCCTGATATATCTACCACTTCACAGTCTAATAAATCAAAAATAAAATAATGATTTTCTGGTAGTTTCTTTAGGTTTTTATCATCAATATATAATAACTCATCCTTGAATAATAAAACCTCGTTTATATTATTAAAGCCAAATAATTTTAAAATAGCAAAACCCTTATGATATTTTACATTCTCAATTTCCACCTTAAGTTTGTTTTGTCCAATATATACAGTTTTCAATTCTGAGAATCTATCTATTTCATCTGTATAAGGATAAACCTTAACCTGGCCTTTTATTCCATAAGTGTTTATAATTTTACCTACAGCTATATATTCCATATTAACACCCACTGTAATAATGTTTAAGGGATTAGAATCCTAATCCCTTATTGAATAATTTCAACTACTACTCTTTTATTTTCCTTAATAGCAGCAGCTTTTACAACAGTTCTTATAGCCTTAGCAATTCTTCCCTGCTTCCCAATTACCTTACCCATATCTTCTTGGGCAACCTTAAGTTCTATAATAATTGATTGTGAACCCTCTATTTCATTTACACTTACTTGATCTGGAAAATCTACAAGTGCTTTTGCAATATATTCAACTAATTCACCCATTATTACACCTCCTAGAACTATTCCTCTGATTCAGTCTGATTAGGCATATTATATACTCCATTTTCCTTAAATAATCTATTTACTGTTTCAGTTGGTTTTGCTCCATTATTTAACCAGGTAGTAGCTTTTTCATTATCTATTTTAATAGTTTTTGGTTCAGTTAAAGGATTATAATATCCAATCTCTTCTATAAACCTACCATCTCTAGGGCTACGAGAGTCAGCTACGATTATTCTATAAAAAGGATTTTTCTTTGCACCCATTCTTCTTAATCTTATCTTTACAGCCATATTTGCTCACCTCCTTTAAATATTTGTATCTATTTAGAAAAAGGGGAATCCAAATTTCCCTTTCTTCTTCATGGTTTTTTCCATATCAGTTAGCTTTTTCATCATCTTTTTTGTTTCCTTAAATTGTTTTAACAATTTATTTACTTCTTGGACACTAGTTCCACTACCTTGAGAAATTCTTTTCCTTCTACTACTATCAATTATTTCAGGAATGGTTCTTTCCTTTTTAGTCATTGACTTAATTATAGCTTCAATATATGATAGGTCCTTTTCATCAACATTTAAGTTTTTCAAGGCTTTAGAATTAACTCCAGGCATCATTCCTAAAATTTGGTCCAGCGGTCCCAAGTTCTTCATTTGCTCCAGTTGATCTAAAAAGTCATCTAGGGTAAATTGAGCACTTCTAAGTTTTTTCTCTAGTTCCTTAGCCTTTTCAGCATCTATATTTGCTTGAGCCTTTTCAATTAAACTTAAAACATCCCCCATCCCAAGTATCCTAGATGCCATTCTGTCGGGATGAAAGGCCTCCAATTGATCCAGTTTTTCACCAATTCCCACATATTTAATAGGTTTATCTGTTACAGCCCTAATAGATAAGGCTGCACCTCCTCTTGCATCCCCGTCTAACTTAGTTAAAACAACTCCTGAAATTCCCAGTTTATCATCAAAGGATTTTGCAACATTTACCGCATCCTGGCCTGTCATTGCATCCAATACTAGGAGTACTTCATTTGGATTAACAGCCTTATAAATATCGTGAATTTCCTTCATTAACTCTTCATCAATGTGAAGACGACCAGCTGTATCTATAATTATTACATCATTTCCATTCTTTTTTCCATGCTCCAGTGCAGCCTTAGCTATATTTACAGGACTGTGCTTATCCCCCATGGAAAATACAGGAACCTCTGCTCTTTCTCCTACTACCTCTAACTGTTTAATAGCAGCAGGCCTATAAACATCACAAGCAACTAACAAAGGCCTTTTATTTTGTTTTTTTAAATTATAAGCCAGCTTTCCGCAAGTTGTTGTTTTACCTGCCCCTTGCAAACCACACATAAGTATAACTGTAGGAGGCTTGGAAGAAAATTCAATTTTAGATTCATTTTCACCCATTAATCTTGTTAGTTCTTCGTTTACAATTTTTATAACTTGTTGGCCTGGGGTTAAGCTCTGCATTACTTCATCGCCAATTGCCCTAGACTTAACATTCTTAATAAAGTCTTTTACAACCTTAAAGTTAACATCTGCTTCTAAAAGCGCAAGTCTTACCTCTCTTAGAGCCATATCCACATCTTTTTCAGTAAGCTTTCCTTTTCCTCTTAATTTCCCTAGGGCATTTTGCAGTTTTTCAGATAAGCTTTCAAATACCATTTTATTAAACCCCCTAGCTATTTTTTAAAATTTTTAAACCGATTTTTTTTATTTTATTTATTAATTCAATTATATCTCTATCTTGACCCTTGTTATTAATTTGAATCTTTTTTTCTATATCATTTGATAGATCTATAATTTCAGCAATATCATCATTCTTGTCCCTAAACTTTTTAAGCAAACCAAGTCTATTTTCAAATTTAAATAAATTTGTTTCAGACCTTTTTAGGGTGTCATAAACACTTTGCCTACTAATACCTAGATCTTCGCCTATTTCAGATAGGGATAAGTCTAGAATATAAAAGGATTCAACAACATTGTATTGCCTTGGACTAAGCAATTTACCATAAAAATCAAATAAAATTCCTATTTCTATCACTTTATCTATCATTATATCACCACTAAAATAGTACTGTCAACCTATTAAGTTGACAGTACTATTTTATATTAAATTAATTTAATTGTCAACATATATTATATTATTGCATCAACAAAACTATTTAAGTCAAAAGTCTGTAGATCATCTATCCCTTCCCCTACACCTATTAACTTTACACTTAGTCCTAACTCAGCCTCCAGTGCAATAACTACCCCACCCTTTGCTGTACCATCAAGTTTTGTTAGTGCAACACCACTTATATTTGCTACTTCCTTAAATACCTTTGCCTGGTTAATAGCATTTTGCCCTGTTGTAGCATCTAAAACCAGTAGTACTTCCTTGCTGGCCTCTGGATATTCTCTATCAATCACACGAACTATTTTATTTAACTCATTCATTAAATTTGTTTTGTTATGAAGTCTTCCTGCTGTATCACAGATTAAAATATCAGTTTTTCTAGCTTTTGCAGCATGAATTCCATCATATATTACTGCACTAGGGTCTGACCCCTCTCTGTGAGCAATAAATTCAGCTCCAGAACGGTTGCTCCACTCTTCAAGTTGTTCTATAGCTGCAGCCCTATAAGTATCTCCAGCGGCTATTAATACCTTTTTATTTTTACTTTTTAAATTGTGGGCTAGCTTACCAATTGTAGTTGTCTTTCCAACTCCGTTTACACCTACTACCAGGATAATTGCAGGACTAGGTTCTATATTTAACTCGGTAGTTTGGCCTGATACCTGCATCATACCTTTAATTTCTTCCCTTAAAATTTCTTTTATTTCTTCTGGATTGTCTATCTTATCTGTTTTTGCTCTTTCTTTCACCCTATTGATTAATTCAATAGTGGTGTTGACACCTATATCTGCAGTCACCAAAACATCTTCTAAATCATCAAATAATTCTTCATCAAGCTTCTTATACATATTTAGAATTCCATCAATTCTACCTGATAGTTCATTACGGGTCTTGGATAAACCTACCTTCAATTTATCAAAAAAACCAATATTTGCTTCCTTGTCTATAGGATTATCTGAGTCATTGATATTATTACTTTGAACTTTATCTTTCTTTTTGAACCACTTTTCCATTGGTATCCTCCTAACTAGCAGTATCTTGAATATAATCTTTTAATTTTACTGAAACAAGTTTACTTACTCCCTCATTTTCCATAGTAACCCCATATAAAACATTGGCAATCTCCATAGTGGTCTTTCTATGGGTGATAAGGACAAATTGAGTTTCTTCCCTAAATTTCTTAAGATACTCTGTGTATCTGCTTATATTAGCTTCATCCAAAGATGCATCGATTTCATCCAGTACGCAAAATGGAGAAGGTTTTGTTTGCAATATAGCAAATAAAATTGCCACAGCTGTTAAGGACTTTTCACCACCTGATAGCAGGTTAATATTTTGTAATCTTTTACCTGGTGGTTGGGCCTGAATCTCTATTCCACAATTTAAAATATCTTCCTCATCTTCAAAAACCAGAGATGCCTTACCCCCCTGGAACAAGATAGTAAATACTTGAGAGAAGTTTTTGTTAATTACTTTAAAAGAGTTTGAAAAAATCTTTTTCATTTCTTTTTCCATATCTACAATAATCTTTTTCAAGTCCTCTTTACTAGTTGAAAGATCCTGGAATTGCTTATTTAAAAATTCCAACCTGTCTTTGGTCTCCTTGAAATCGTCTATAGAGGAAATATTTATGCTACCTAAATCCCTTATTAAGTTTTTAAGCTGTTTTACTTTAGCTTTTGCCTTGCTTATGTCTGAAATCTCCACTTCAAATTCTAAGGCTTCATGAAGTTCTAATTCATATATTTCTTTTAAACTATTTGTAATATTTTCTATATGAAAATTAAATCTAGAAACCTTCAATTCACTTTGATTCCTATCCTTTCCAAGTATGATTAAAGATTCGTTAATGTTTTCTAAATCACTATGCTTATAATTATATACTTCTTTTAATTCTTCCCTGTTTTTTGATAAATCCTCTAATTCTTCCCTGTTGTTTTCTTGTTTTTCACCTAAGTCCTCAAGTAACTTTAACAATTCTTCTAGGTCAATTTTACCCTGTCTTGTATCCTGGTCTAATTGTAGAATTGAATTTTTTGCCCTAAGTAAAGAATTATTATAATCTCCTTTTTCTTTTTTTGCCCTTATAATTTGATTTTCCAAATTTATAATTATGTTTTCTTTAGAATTAATAGCTATCTTTAAATCTGTTATTTCCCTTAATAGTTTTTCCCTAGCATCTAAGTTTAAATTATAATCTGTAGAAAATTCATCCGTCTTATTTGTATGATTGTCATAATCAAACATAGAAACTTCAAGATCCTTTTCATCAGTTCTTATCCTAAACTCATTGGACTCCATTTCTTTTACTTCTAATTGAATTCCTTCCATTCTTAACTTATGGTTTTCACTTAACTTTTTTTCTTCCATGTATAAAATTTCTCTTTTATTTGTTAAATTAATAAGTTCTAGTTCATTCTTTCTTACAAGGTCACTTATTTCATTATATTCTTTTTCAAATGCTAAAAGCTTGATTTCAATTTCGCCTTCATCTTTATATAAATCTTCCTTCAAAGCCAAACTGGAATCAATATCACCTTTAAGTTTTTTTATGTGTTTTTTTCTGTTAAGTATATTTATATTATTGTATTTAAAAC
>CAZFIO010000040.1:0-14413 GCA_964519585.1 uncultured Tissierellaceae bacterium | reverse complement strand
GGCTACTGATAAGTTTATTCTCCCACCTTAACAGCTTCCTTTAATAAAGGTATATTTTCATCTAATCCTAGGGCCTTCATTGTTTGAGCATTTACAGACTTAACTATTTCTGCTGGTTTACCCACTGGTATAGTTTTTATATCTTTTCCATCTACTAGGATTTCCTTTGCCATTTGAGCAGTTTGTTTACCTAGGTCATAGTAGCTGAAACCTTCAGTAATCAATAGACCACCCTTAACTTGAGATTCTTCAGTAGATACTGAAATTATCTTATTATCAATTAATTTTTTAGAAACCAACTCTACAGCTGAAGCAACCATATTATCACTAAGTGCATATAGGGCATCAACCTTTTTTAGTAGGGAGTCAATAGCTTGGGGTAGATCATTTACATTATTAACCCCTACTTTTACAACTTCAAGTCCTGCCTCTGGAGCTAAACCTTCTACTACTGCTAGTTGACCACCTGAATTATCTTCACTTGTATTATATAAGATTCCAATTGTCTTTATGGAAGGGTCAATCTCCTTGAACATTTTTAGCTGGGACAGGGTATCAGCCATATCTGAAGTTCCTGTAACATTTCCACCTACATTATCCCAGTGATCCACTATCCCATCAGTAACTGGGTCCGTAACTGCGCTGAATAATACAGGGATTTCTGTAGATACTTGCCTTGCTGCTTGTGCAGAAGGGGTTGCTATAGCATAGATTAAATCCACCTTATCCTTAACGAACTTTTCTGCTATAGTAATAGCATTTGCAGGTTCACCTTGGGCATTTTGAATTTTTATATCTACTTTTACCCCAAGTTCTTCTAGACCATCTATGAAGCCTTGCCTAGCATCATCAAGGGCAGCATGTTCTACTAATTGACTAATACCTATGGTATAAACTCTTTCATCTTCATTTACAGCATCTGTCTCTTTACCATTTCCTGTGGTGCAAGCTGTAAGAGCCATTAAAACAACCATTAACAATGCCATTAATTTACTGATTTTACTTTTTTTCATTTTACATCCTCCTCAAAATTTTCTTTAAGTCAGAATCGAGATAGAGATCTTGCTATCTAGAGGTGTAAATAAGAGGGATAAAAAAAATCTTCCGTTCCTATAAACACAGCTTCTAGCTATATTCATAGGGACGAAAGATTATATCCGTGGTACCACCCTAATTATGACACAAGTCATCACTCAATCAGACCTAACAGTCTTATCCCCTGTAACGATGGGCTTTCGGATTCGTCTACTTGAATATTCGTTAAACAAATCTGCTTAGGAGTGAATATTACATATCTTCTTAATATTGGCTTTCACCTAGTCCAACTCTCTGTAAATAAGTCTAGATATCTTTCTCTCCATCAGAGCATTTTTTATATTGCTTATTATATTATTACTTTAAATTTCAAATGTCAAGTGTTATTTAAATAATTTTTATAAAATTTTTTAAATAATTTTATATCTTGCAGAATACTTTGATGATATAATATATGTAGGCATGCTAATAAGAGTACAAAGAATTTAAATTAGATTACTTAATAGTTAAATTAAAACAATTAATATTACACTAGCGGAGGTGGATTGAAATGTCAAATAAAATTTCAAATGAAAGAAAATCAATTTACTATCTGGGCTTGGGATTAACCGTACTGGGCGTTGTTCTATTTATGTCCTCATTTTTTATAGGGGCAAGTGGTATGGATCTGGGTTTTGGCATGGATATGGGTATGCCTAGTTTTTTTAAGGTTGCATTAATAGGAATGATATGCATAATGGTAGGTGGAGTTTTAATGAATATAGGTGCCAAGGGTGCTGCTGGTTCTGGACTTATATTGGATCCTGAAAAGGCAAGGGATGACCTAAAACCTTTTACCTCAGCAGCAGGTGGTATGATTAATGATGCAATGGAAAACATAGACCTGAGTAAGATAAAAGGAGAGAAGAAGGAAGGTAAGGAAGTCATAAAAATAAGATGTAGATCTTGTAATGAATTAAATGATGAGGATTCAAAATTCTGCAAATCATGTGGAGAGAGAATATAAAAAAGAAAAGAAAAATCTTCCGTAAATCTTGACACGGTATAATCTATATGATAGTTTAAGGGAAGATAAATTTCCCAAACCTGATGCGCTGGGGACGGTCCTTAACGCATTTTTGAAGGGGAATAAATACCTTTAAACTAATCCGAGAGATTAGAAAGGAAAGCGTGATAGCATAGATATATTTATGCCTTCCTTTATGGAAGGCCTTTTTTACGCAAACCTTTAAGGTTCTACAACCAAAGGAGGAAAAAAGATGCTAAAAAACAAACATTTGATTGACCCCATGGATTTCACCTTGGAAGAATTAGATGAAATTTTCAGTTTAACAAATTTAATAAAAGAAAAGCAAGGGGATTTTACTAATTTATGTAATGGAAAAATCCTTGGTACTTTATTTTATGAGCCTAGCACTAGAACAAGATTTTCTTTTGAAGCCGCAATGTTAAGATTGGGTGGAGAAGTTATCGGTTTCTCAGAGCCAGGCTCTAGTTCTGTCTCCAAGGGGGAAAGTCTTCCTGATACCATTAGGACTGTGGAAGCTTATTCAGATATTATTGTAATGAGACATCCAAAAGAAGGGGCACCTAAATATGCATCAAATTACTGCAAGATACCCTTAATCAATGCAGGTGATGGTGGACACCAACACCCAACTCAAACCTTAGCAGATCTGTATACAATAATGGAATCAAAAGGTAGGTTAGAAAACTTAACCATAGGTTTTTGTGGGGATTTAAAGTTTGGAAGGACAGTTCATTCACTAATAAAAGCCATAAGTAGGTATGAAAATATAAAATTGGTTCTAATTTCACCAATAGAGCTTCAAATACCTAAATATCTGAAAAAGGAAGTAGAAGATAAGGATATTGATTATGTAGAAATGGAAAAATTAGAAGATGTAATAGGAGACTTGGATATACTCTATATGACTAGGGTACAAAAAGAAAGATTTTTTAACGAGGCAGATTATATTAGGCTAAAGGATAGTTATATACTGGACCTTAAAAAGCTGGAAAAAGCAAAGACAGACTTAAGTATCCTCCATCCCCTTCCAAGGGTTAATGAAATAAGTATGGAGGTTGATAGTGATCCTAGGGCCTATTACTTCAAACAAACAAAGAATGGTATGTATGTAAGGATGGCTCTGATTATTAAATTGCTGGGGGTAGACTATGATGCTAAATATTAATAGTATTATTCAGGGAATAGTGATAGATCATATAAAACCAGGTTGGGGGCTTAAGGTATTTGACTATTTAAAATTAGCTGATGCTGACTTTACTGTGGCCTTGATTATGAATGCCTCTAGTCAAAAATTTGGTAGAAAGGATATAATCAAAATCGAAAATGAAATTGATATTGATTTGGCTATGCTGGGATTTATTGACCCTAATATAACAGTCAATATTATAGAAAATGAAATAATAACTGAAAAGATTAATTTATCCCTACCAAAGGAAGTTAGGGATATAATTCAATGCAAAAATCCAAGGTGTATTAGCTCAGATGAAAGGAATATTCAACATAAATTTGTACTTATAGATGCTGAAAACGGGGTCTATAAATGTGATTATTGTGATCATATATATTCATGGGAGGGATAAGCATGGAATTATTAATAAAAAATGTAAGAATGGTTGATATGGACCAAGACTTTATTGGCGACCTATATATTAAAGATGGGGAAATCTATGACTATGGGGTATGTTTGGATTATGATTGCCAATATATTCAAGGGGATGGACTTACCTTAATGCCTGCCTTTATAGATATACATGCACATTTTAGAGACCCAGGCCACACCTATAAGGAAGACCTACAAACAGGAGGCCTAACTGCATTGAAAGGTGGATATACCATGGTAAACCTGATGGGTAATACAAATCCTATTTGCTCTTCAATGGAGACAGTGGAATATGTTTTGGACAGGTCCAAAGAACTAGACCTAGTAGATATTCACCAATGTGTATCTATTACAAGGGACTTTGATGGTGAAAGCTTAGACCATCTAGATTTTATAGATGATAAGGTAAAAATTATCACTGATGATGGAAAGGGAATTAAGTCAAATATAGTCATGCATAATGCCATGTTAAAAGCTAAAGAAAGAGACTGGATAGTCCTATCCCATGCAGAGGATGAAGATATAACTCCAATTGATTATAGAATATCTGAGAATATTATAAGCCTCAGGGATATTTATCTTTCTGAAAGCTTGGAGAGCAAACTACATCTGACCCATGTTAGTACAAAAGAGGCAATCATGGAAGTTAGGAAATCTAAGGCAAGGGGTAATAAATATCTAACATGTGATGTAACTCCACATCATATAGCCTTGTGGGATTTGGATATCAAGGTAAACCCACCTATTAGGAGAGAGGAAGATACCAAAGAAATTATAAGGGGAATTGTAGATGGAACAGTAGATGCTATAGGAACTGATCATGCACCTCATTCAAAGGAAGACAAGAACAAGGGGGCACCTGGATTTATTGGTCTAGAAACGGCCTTTTCAGTAGCCTATACATCCTTGGTAAGGGCTGGACACATTGATATGAAAAGACTATCACAACTAATGTCTGGGAAACCAGGGGAGATTATGGGTGTAAAAAAGGGAAGAATTAGAAAGGGCTATGATGCTGACCTAGTTCTTTTGGATACAGAAAAACAAATAAAAGTGGATACCAGTACTTTTCTTTCAAAATCAAAAAATACTCCTTTTGAAGGAATGGAATTTTATGGTCAGATTCATACAACAATAAAAGCTGGTCTAATAAAATATTCTGGGGAGATTTAAATAGGGGAGGGATAGGATTGATTATAGATAAATTGTATAAGCTAGTTGAAAAAAAAGGGCCTGTATGCCTTGGTCTAGATTCCAGCTTGGACCATATACCTAATAATATTAAGGACAAATATCAGGATATAGAAAAGATAATCTTTCAATATAATAAGGAAATTATTGACTCAACAGAAGATTTAGTGGCTATTTACAAACCACAGATAGCCTACTATGAAGCCTATGGAATAAGAGGGCTTATGGCCTATAAAGCAACACTGGAATATTTAAGGTCTAAAAATCTTCTATCTATAGGTGATGTAAAAAGGGGAGATATAGCATCAACAGCTAAGATGTATGCTAGGGCACACTTTCAAGGGGATTTTGAAGTGGACTTTATTACCCTCAACCCTTATATGGGATATGACAGCATAACACCCTACCTAGACTATATAGAAGGAGGAGAAAAGGGGGTATTTGTACTCCTTAGAACTTCTAATCCTGGGGCTAAGGATATAGAGTATTTAGAATCAAATAATAAAAAAGTCTACTACCATGTAGGGGATAAGTTAGAAGAATTGGGAAGTAAATATCTAGGCACAAATGGATATTCCCCTATAGGGGCAGTAGTAGGTGGAACTCATAGAGATGAGGCAAGCGAAATAAGAGAAAGATATAAAAATATGTTTTTCTTAATTCCTGGCTACGGAGCCCAGGGGGCTAGGGGGGAGGATGTAAGTCTATACCTTAATAAGGGGAATGGGGGGGTAGTTAATTCCTCTAGAGGAATAATTACAGCCTATAAAAAATATGAAGATGGGGAAGAAAAATTTAAGGAATATACAAGAAAAGCAGTTCTAGATATGCTAGAGGATATCAAGGGTGAATAAGATGAGTAATCTAAAGGGGATGGAGAATTGAAAAGCTACAAGGATGGGATTATAGCAAGTAATGTTGAAATAAGCCCAAATATATTTGAAATAGTTTTAGAGGGAGATTTTAAGGGTATACCGGGACAATTTTATATGCTTAGGGGCTGGAATGGTTTAGATCCATTTTTGGCAAGACCTATAAGTATTGCTGATCTGCAAGAAGGAGCAATTACCTTCTTGTACGAGGTTCGAGGTAGAGGAACTCATATAATCTCCCAATTAAAAAAGGGAGATAAGCTTAGCCTGCTAGGTCCCCTAGGCAATGGGTTTGATTTTAAAATAGAAGGAAGAATAGGACTTGTATCAGGTGGTATAGGTCTTGCACCCATGTACTATCTAGCCAAATCCTTAGAAGCTAGGTCAGATTTATATGCCGGTTTTAGGAGCCAACCTTATTTCATGGATAAATTTTTACCCTATTCAAAAAGTATATATATATCTACTGAAGATGGATCTGTAGGCCATAAAGGATATATAATAGATATATTTAACCCCCATCACTATGATTTAGTTATAGCCTGTGGTCCTAGCCCTATGCTGAAGGTTCTCATGGAAAAATGCAGGGGTATAGTTCCTGTATATTTGTCAATGGAAAGCTATATGGGATGTGGAGTAGGCACCTGTCTAGGATGTACAATCAAAACAACCAAGGGAATGGAAAGGGTCTGCAAAGAAGGTCCAGTATTTTTATCAGAGGAGGTAGTATTTGATGAATAAATTAAAAATCAACATATGTGGGATTGAATTCAAAAACCCAGTAATAGCTGCCTCGGGGACCTTTGGATTTGGTAGAGAAATGGAGGAATTTTATCCTATAGAGAAACTAGGCGGAATTTCTTCCAAGGGTCTAACCCTAGAAAAAAGAGATGGCAACAGGGGAATAAGGATTTATGAAACTCCATCAGGGATAATGAATAGCATAGGGCTACAAAACCCAGGGGTTCAAGGTTTTATAGATGAAGAACTCCCATTTATGAAAAGCAAGGATACAGTTATACTTGCCAACTTAGGTGGAGGGACAGTTGAAGACTATGTGGAAGGTACTAGACTATTAAATGATACAAATATAGATATAATAGAACTAAATATTTCATGTCCAAATATAAAAGAGGGTGGGATGGCCTTTGGTATCAAATGTGACCCTGCCTATGAAGTAGTAAAAGCAGTCAAGGATATATCAAATAAGCCAGTGGTAGTTAAACTATCACCCAATGCTGAAAACATTAAAGACATGGCTGCTGCCTGTGTAGAAGCAGGGGCTGATGGTCTGTCCCTGGTAAATACTTTCAATGCTCTGGCTCTTGATATATATGCTAGAAAACCAGTTTTTAATAATATAACTGCTGGTTTATCAGGACCTTGTATTAAACCCATTGCCCTAAGAATGGTATATGAAGTATGCAAAACAGTCAATGTACCTGTAATTGGACTGGGGGGGATTATGTCTGCTAAGGATGCTATAGAATTTATAATGGCAGGGGCTAGTGCAATACAGGTTGGTAGTGGGAATTTTGTTAAACAGGATATTGCTTTAGATATTATAGAAGGTATAAAGGAATTTATGGACCAGCAAGGGATTAAGTCCCTGGAAGAAATTAGGGGAATAATATAGGGGGGATAAACATGATAACAAAAGAAAGAATGAGAGAAATATTGGAAGAATTAGGAGTAATAAGCTATGGACATTTTCTTTTTTCTTCAGGTAGGCACGGGGATACTTATTTACAGTGTGCAAAATTATTAAAGCATCCCAGATATACTACAGAAATAATTGAGCCAATAGCTGAACAATTTAAGGATGATAAAATAGATATTGTTATTGGGCCAGCAATCGGTGGAATAATCATAGCCTATGAATTTGCCAGACAATTAGGAGTACAAAATTTCTTTGCTGAAAGGGAAAATAATGCAATGACTCTTAGAAGAGGTTTTCAAATACCAAAGGGAGCAAGAGTCCTTGTTGTAGAGGATGTAATAACAACTGGTGGTTCTGTGAAAGAGGTTATTGATATAGTCAAGGACCAAGGAGGAGAGCTGGTAGGGGTAGCTGTTTTGGTTGATAGAACAGGTGGAAAGATTGATTTTGGAACAAAATTTGTTTCCGGGATATCAGAAGAGTTAGTATCCTACAGTGCTGAGGAATGTCCTATCTGTAAGGAAAAAGACTTACCTCTGGTAAAACCAGGTAGTAAAAAATTTGCATAAGAAGACCACCTTTTGGTGGTTTTTTTCTATGCTTATTTCTTAGCTCTTGCTATAATAAGATTATAAGAAGATTTAATTGATAGGGAAAAGGTGGAGATTTGCATGGAAAGATGGGAGTACAAAACTATAAAATTCAAGTTAAAAGGCTTAGGTGGTGGGATTTTAGAAACAATAGTAGGAATGCCATAGCAGTATTTAAAAGAAAAAAACAAATTTTATAAAACAAAGGATTAGAAGGTGATTCAGGGTGTTTTTTGTATTTGGAATTTCATCTAAGGAAAAAGAAATAGACTTTTCTCAAACTATAATTTGTCCCTCCTGTGGCGCCTATGGACGTTTAAATGCATTTATGACCTATACATATTTTAGTTTGTTTTTCCTCCCTGTATTTAAGTGGGGTAAAAAGTATTATCTAAGAAGTTCATGTTGTGGCAAGCTGTATAGGGTAGATAGTGAAATAGGAAGGGAAATTGAGAAAGGAAGATTAAGTAAAATAAATGAAGAAGATTTACAGCCAGTAAATACTTCTTATGAAAGAGTCAGATACTGTAGCTCTTGTAGTTTTCCACTGGAAAGACAATTTGAATATTGTCCAAAATGTGGAAATAAGTTATAAATAAGCTAGAAAGCTTAATAAGAAATAAACCTGTTTTTTAAAAAAGGAAGGTTGGTGGATTATAAAAATGAAATATAGGATATTGTTTAAAGATGGGGCAGACCTGGAGATTTTAAGGAAAACAAAAGACAAGCATGATAAGGATATAGAGGGTATTGAAGAATTATATGACTCTCTAATTGAAAATGCTAGCTGTGAAAGTGAAATAGCATCAAAAATTTACTATGTGGCCTACACACTAGCCTTAGAAAATATAGAGTTGATACTTATAAGAATGGGATAAAAATTTGCATTAACAAAATAGAATAAATTGCATATTCTGGTAGAAAGATTGGGGTGATAAAGTGATGGATTATCCTCTTGTTTTTATACCAGGACTTTTTGGATCCTTAGGGGATGATGTAATTAAGGGGACAGGTAAATTTTCCTTTGGCCTTGCAGAGAAAATTTATAGGCCTTTTATAAAAATACTTAATTCCATGGGCTATACAGAAGGTGAAAACTTATTTATATCTTATTATGATTGGAAAACTTCAGTCCTAAGTTCCGTAGATAAATATTTATTCCAAGATATAGAAAAGATAAAAAAACAAACCGGCTTTGAAAAGGTGATAATAATTTCCCATAGTTTAGGTGGTCTATTGGCCAGGGCTTACATGACTTATTTTAGTTCAACTAGTGTAGATAAGCTGATTATGATAGGGAGCCCAAATCTAGGGGCAGTAGATGCATATTATTTTTGGAGTGGTGGGAAGTTACCATACTCTAAGGTAGAGGACAATATTCTTTACCATGGACTTAAATATGGTTTTATACTTTATTATAGCATTTATGAAAGCAAAGGTTTTTTAAAAGCCTTTAGGGATATATTTCCAATAGCCCAGGATTTGCTACCCTCCTATGGCTATGGGAATTATCTTTATAGTTTAGAAAACGGATATAGGGAAGAAATAGACATAAATAAGATGTCCATAAGAAATTCATTTTTGAACGATTTAAATAAGAAATTTATAGACCCTAGTAAGATTTATATAATAGCTGGAAGAGATAGGTTTACAAATATGGAATTTAAGGTTGAAAGAAGTCACAAAAATAAAGACCTATGGGCTGATGGTAAACCCATAGAAGAATATCAGACAGACTATGGTGACGGCACTGTTACCACTTTTAGTACACTAGGAAATCTTCATGCTAACAGTATAATTATAAGTGATAATCATACAAATATCTTGTATAAGTCAAGAAAATATCTATCTGATATATTAGGGAAAGCCTTGGTTGAAGATTTTGAAGCTGAGGAAGTAGAAAAAATACATGTAATCTTAGCAAGTGATTGTGAAGAGTTAAACATAGTCACATCTGACAGCAATATTATATCTGATAAATATATGGATATAAGAGATAGCAGGGTTCAGGCAGTAGGCTTAGGAAATAATAATTATTGGATTATGGCATCGGGGCAAAATGGTTTAGATGTCAGAGTAAACACAGAATCAAAGAAATCTTCTAAAGCAAAAATATATAAAAAAGTTTTTCAGAGATAAAACCACCAAAAGGTGGTTTTATTTATAAAGTAAGTAAAAGTAAATATACTATTAATTATATAGCACTGCTAATTTAAATGCTATATAATTAATTTAATAAGAAAGGACAAGGCTATCCCAGACAGGACTGATAGTACAAGATTATCCTTTTTATAGGCTAAAAATCCAGCTATTAATATTCCTGCAATAGTTGCAAGGACCATATCCTTCTCGGCGCTTATAATACCCTTAATAAGTAGGATGGAAAGGGAGGTATAGGGAATGTAGTATAAGAACTTTTCCAGACTTGGATTCATTTTTTTATCACTCAATACTAGCAGAGGAAGAAGCCTAGGTAGATAGGTAACTAGTGCCATTCCTATGATTAAAGGTATATAACTATTCATACTTTCCACCCCTTCTATCAAAGATTGCAACCGCTAAAGCTGAGGATAAAATTATAGCAATAATAAGATCCCAGCCAGATGAAAATAACTTAGAATAAAACAAGGCTAGATAAATCAAGGAGGATAGGATTGATATATGCAATATTTTTTTGGATCTACCTAGTTCTGGAGACAAAAGTGCTGCAAACATGGCATAGAGCCCTATACCCATACTTGCCTGCAGGGATGAAGGAAGTATTTCACCAACTGCATAACCAGCCATAGTTCCTATAACCCAAGAGCTATAGGACAATCCATTTACTATAAGTACAAAGGGCAAACTAATCTTATCCTTGTTAAAAGAATATACAGAAAAGCTTTCATCCGTAATAGCAAAGGATACTAGGGGAAGATACTTTCTTGGTATTTCCTTAAACTCTGGGGCTAGAGAAGCTGACATAACCAAGTGTCTAAGGTTAAGCAAAAAGGTAGCAATTATTATGTTTCCACTAGATACTCCTGCTGCTATTAAATCTAGGGCCATAAATTGGCTGGCACCTGCAAATACTATAATAGACAGAAGGCTTGTATCCCTAAAAGAGATGGAGGTATTCTTAGAAAGCAATCCAAAAGCCATGGCAACTGGGAAATATCCAATTATTAGGGGTAATGATACCATAAAAGCATCTTTGTATTTTGTTTTATTTTTGTTTATAAATGTCATCTAATCATCCTTTGCTGGCTAGTAAAAATTAATAACATTATATTAGTATTATGATATAAATGCAAGCTAAATAGAATAGGTGGGTATAAAAATGAAAAAACTTTCAATTCTTCTAATTCTTATTTTACTTATTACATCCTGTAGTATAAAAGAAAGACCAAATACAGGGGACAGTGACCTAGAAGACAATGAACTTGATGTAAATGCAGGTAAAAAGACCCAATATATAATCAATAAAGATGCCATGACTATAGGTGAAAGATATCCTGCTCCAAAGGGTTACCATAAGCCAGACTTAGAGCAAGGTAGCTTTGCAGCCTTCCTAAGAAATCAAGAATTAAAATCCTATGGAGAAAAAGTCCTTTACTATGATGGCAGAACAAAAAAGTCTAGGGGAGTATACGATAGTGTCTTTCTTGTTGATATAGGAGATAGAGACCTTCACCAGTGTGCAGATGCTATTATGCTGCTTAGGGCAGAGTATTTATACTCTCAAGGCTTATATGATGAGATAAGTTTTAACTTTGTATCAGGTTTTAAGGCTGAATATAAGAAATGGATGGAAGGTTATAGGATAAAAGTTGATGGTAATAATGTTTCCTACTATAAAGCCACAGAAGCATCAAATAGCTACCAATCCTTTAGGAAGTATATGGATATAGTTATGGCCTATGCCAGCACCCTATCTTTAGAGAAAGAACTAGAAAGTGTAGCTATAAATGATATAGAAATAGGCCATGTTTTTATCCTAGGGGGCAGCCCTGGTCATGCCATAATTGTTGTGGATATGGCTATAAATCATGAGGGAGAGAAAATATTTCTTCTGGCCCAATCCTATATGCCTGCCCAGGAAACCCAACTACTTTTAAATCCTATGGATGAAGATTTAAGTCCTTGGTATTCCTTGAAGGGCAAAGATAAACTTGTGACCCCAGAATGGACCTTTGATTTAGACATGTTAAAAAGTTTTTAGAATATCAACTAAATTTCTATCCTTATTGGACTAGCAATTTCTATTCCATCCTGACTTACTATAGAGTCATAGGCTAGTATTTCAACTCCATTTTCCTTAGCATCCTTCAAGGCTTGGGAAAATTGCTTATCCATTTCCCAGTTGGGCTTAAATATCTTAGGCCCCTTCATTTGTATTAAAAAGAATATTATACCCCTGTAACCCTCTTTTACAGCCTCTATCATCTCCATGACATGCCTTGCACCCCTTTCCGTGGGTGCATCAGGAAACATGGCTATACCATGGTTTTCTAAGGTTACACCTTTCACCTCTACAAAACCCCTAGTCTCATAATCTTCAAAGTATAAATCAAAGCGTGATTTTCCATAGGTGACTTCCCTTTTTGCCTTGCTTATATTTCTAAAGGAATCTATACTATGAGAATTAAGTGCATCAAATACCACCTTGTTAGGAATCTGTGAATCCATATTAACCAGCATCTTGCCCTTCCAAACTGCTATAAGGGAATATTTTGTTTTTCTATTTGCTATATGAGAGCAGTCTTCTAGAACTACCCTAGCCCCTGGAACAAGTAGCTCCTTACATCTTCCAGTATTTCGAACATGTACAATTTCCTCTACCCCATCTATGTCTACATGGGCAAGAAACCTATTTGGTCTTTTTAAAAATATTGCATCAATAACTTTTTCGTATTTCATAATAGCTCCTTTTATAATATACTATAAGAAAGTAAGAAATATAAAACATGGATTTTATTATACCAGTATTATAAGCTAGGAGCAAATAAGGAAGGATCCAACTAATACAAGCAAAGTATGATCTTATAAGCTAGGTTTAAGGAGGCTATAATGGATTTTGGAAATAACTTTTTAGATAGTTTTATTGAGACTATATGTGTATTTGGAATAATTGGAGGAATTATACTGGGTATACAAGTAAATCATGGCTTTATTATAGGATCTATTTTGTTTTTGTTTTTCCTCTTGGTCTGGAAAAAAAGAAGGAAAAGACAGATTTATGAATTGTTTCGAAAAAACTTAATCCAACAATGGGGAAAGGACCATAAGGAAGAAAGAAAACTTTCATATATTAAAGAATTTTTTAAGCTGATTAAAGACAGGAAAGTTGATGGCTTTCTTATAGATGATATTAGCTGGAGAGACTTAAATATGGATTCTGTTTTTTCAAAAATAGATCATACAAAATCCTATCCAGGCATGCATGTATTATATTCCATGCTTAGGGAACCAATTTTTTCAAGGGAAGAGCTAAGCAATAGAAGCAGGCTAATAGAAGACTTAATGTCAAATAAGGACCTAGCCCTAGAGATACAGTACCCACTTTCTATCTTAGGTAAAAAACAATCCAAAGAAGTATTATATTTCTTTAAAGATGGTCTAGAGGTTAAAAATAACCCCTTAACTCTATATAGGGTCTTATCCTACTTTTTTTATCTTTCACTGGGAATACTTTTATTTAATAGGCAGCTAGGATTTATAGGTATAGCAATAAGCTTATCAATTAATGCCTGGATTTATCAAAATAACAAGTATAAAATTGAAGCAGAAATAGAAATCTTTAGATACATATCCCACTTGTTAAGCTGTGCAGAGAATATAAGTAAAATAAATACAAGGGGAATAGATATAAAGCAAGAGAAACTAAAGGAACTAACATGGTTAACAAGGAAAATTTATAAGAATGTTTCTGTTTTAAATAAAAATGATGGCTCCCAAAATGAGCTACAGGTTCTTATGGATTATATAAACATGTTTACCCTTAGGGAGGCAATAATCTTCTACAAGACTATAAATCTTCTCAACAAACATAAGAATGATTTGTTTGAAATGTATGGTTTGATAGGGGAAATTGATACTTTTATCTCTATAGCCTCTTATAAAGATAGTTTAAGTTACTATGTTGAACCAGAGTTTGTACAGCGAGAAGAGATGTTTTATTTAAATACAGAGGATCTATATCATCCCTTGCTAGAAAGGCCTATACCCTATACTTTTGAGTTTAATAACAGGGGCGCTTTAGTTACAGGTTCAAATGCTTCTGGTAAATCCACATTCTTAAGAACCATAGGGGTAAACGCCCTATTTGGACAAACCATGTATTTTGTATTGGCCAAAGACTATCAATCTAATTTCTTTAAACTATTAACATCTATAGGGACTACAGATAGTATTGAAGAAGGAGATAGTTATTTTATGGCAGAAGCAAAATCCTTA